>NZ_JBEZEH010000209.1:0-12719 GCF_040648775.1 Micromonospora sp. NPDC049089 | reverse complement strand
CGGCGCGCCCCCCCCCCCCCCCCCCCCCCCACCACAAAAACAAAAAAAAAAAGTACACGGCCCCCCCCAAGCACCCCGGGCCCCCAAACCCCCCCCCCCGCCGGGCCCCCCCCCCGGCTCGCTGTGCGCCACCCCCCGGCATACCTTCGCGTCCGATATATTGCTCCAGTGGACACACCTCTACGCGAACCGACCTTCCTGATCCTGACCGCGCTGGCCGCCCAGCCGATGCACGGATACGGGCTGATCGGTGAGGTCGCCGCCCTCTCCGACAACCGCGTGTCGCTACGCCCCGGGACGCTCTACGGAGCGCTCGACCGGCTGGTCGACGCCGGCCTCGTCGAGGTCGACCGGGAGGAGGTGGTGGACGGCAGACTGCGCCGTTACTACCGCCTCTCCCCCGCTGGTGAGACCACGTTGAGCACCGAGACCGAGCGGCTGCGCCGCAACGTCGAAGCCGCCACCGCCCGGCTGTCCAAGCGGACTCGCGCCGCCCTCCCGACCACCCCACGCACGGCCGGAGGCTTGGCATGAACGACCTGGAACGCCGCTACTTCCGGCTGCTGCGCGCGTACCCCGCCGACTACCGGCGCGCGCGCGGCGCCGAAATCGTCGGCACCTACCTCGACCTGGCCGCCCTTGACCAACGCTGGCCGGCACCGGCGGACGCCGCGGACCTGGTGCGCGGCGGCCTCCGCCAGCGGCTGCGGACCGCGGGCGTCACCGACCTGATCCCGGGGGTACGCCTCGCGGGGCTGCTGGCCCTGGTCACCGCCAGCGCCCTGGCCGGTGTCTGGGGTACGGCAGAGTTGCACCCGCCGCCCGCCGAGTGGGGCGTCCCCCACGTCGGCCCGTTCGTCTCGCTCGGTGTCGTCGCGTGGGCGGCATGGCTGCTGGCGGCGGTGGTGATCGCCGTCGCGCCGAGCCGGGTCGCCCGGCGGGCCATCACCTTCGCGCTGGTGCTCACGATCGCGCTGCCACCGGTGGCCGCGGCGCTCGACACACTCCGACCGCCGCTGATGGTGCTGCTGCCGCAGGTGGTCCTGGGCCTGCTGGGGCTCGCCCTGCCCGATCGACCCTCCCGGGCGATCCGCCTCGCGCCGGCGCTGTCCGCACTGTTGGCGGTGCTGGCGACGCAGTTCCTCGTGGGCTTGGACCCGACCTTCATGTACTACGGCGACACCATGGAAGTCTTCCTGCCCACCGTCGGCGGACTGTTGCTGGTCGTCGGGGCACTGTTGGCCATGGGGCTGGCACTGGGCGGGGACACCCGCGGCGGCTGGGCGCTCGTCACACTGCTCACTCCCGCCGGTTTCCTGGCGGTGCCCGGCCTGGCTGACAACTTCGGCGCGGCACAGGGCGCCGTCACCTTCGCGGAGCTGGCGGTGACCGCTGTCGCCGTCGCGCTCGCCGGTCCCGCCGTACTGTTCCTGACCGTCCTGCTCCGCTCCCGCCGGGCCTCCACCCCCCAGCCCTCAACCCAACCCTGCCCCACCTGCGGCGCGCGAGCCTAACCCCACCCCACCCCACCCCACCCCGCCCCGCCCCGCACGACGCTGACGATCATGAGGTTGGCGAGGCGCTGCGTCCGAATTGCCCCCGTCAACCTCATGATCGAGGGCGTCAGCGGCGGCAGCGGCGGGCGGTGCGGGCGGTGCGGATGAGCACGGTCAGGAGCAGAGCGGTCATCGCCAGGGCACCGGGTGCCTTGGTGACGCGGGCCAGGTTGGTGCCGTCGGGCAGGGCGAGGAAGGCTGCCGCAGCGGTGGGCAGCACGAACCACGTCGTGCGGGCGGCGGTGAGCGCGAGCAGCGCCAGCGGCCAGGTCGCGTACCAGGGGTGAAAGACCGGGGACAGGACGACGGTGGCGACCAGTGCCAACGCCGCGCCGTGCAGCGCCACCCGGGACCGCACCACCGGAGCACACCCCACCTCAGGGCGCGCGTCGTTCAGTCCGCGCAGGGTCTGCCAGGCCCGCCACCAGAGCACCAGCAGCACCCCGACGAGCAGCAGCAGCGCGACCGCTCGGACCACCGGCACCGCCTGCGGGTCCCGGCCGACCAGCGCGCCGGCGTAGTCGACCACGAAGCCCACGGCGGTGGGTGGCGACGTCCACTGCTCCGAGTCGCCACTGTGGGTCAGCCCGCCCACCCAGCCGAAGCCGAGGCCGGACACCGCGGAGGTGACCAGCAGCGCGGCGACCAGCCCACCGGCCAGCCATCCAGCGTGGCGCAGCAGCGCCCGAACGGTGGGCTGGTCGGGCATCCCGGCCAGCACCGCGAACGGCACCACCACCACGGCGCTGGCCTTCACCGTGACGGCCAGCCCGAGCAGCGCCCCGGCGAGCAGCAGCGCCGCCGGCCGACCTGGTCGCCGGACCACGACCAACAGTCCACACAGCAGCAGGCCCAGCATCACGGCGTCGTTGTGCGCGCCGGCCACCAGGTGTACGCCGACCAGCGGACCGGCCAGCGCCAACCAGACCGCCCGCCGGGCCGGCACCCCGGCCGCCCGGGCCAGCGCGGGCAGGCAGAGCGCGGCCAGCAGCAGCCCTGCCACGGCGATCACGCGCAGCGCCACGATGGTCCCGGTTAGCCCGCCGCCGACGCCGACGGCGAGGGCCGCGAGCAGGACGAAGACCGGACCGTACGGTGCCGGGGTGTCCCGCCAGATCGGTGCCACCGTGTCCAGCCAGGGGCAGCCCGCCGCGTCCACCCCCACTGTGTACGGGTCGACGCCGTGCGCGTATGTCCAGCCCTGGCAGGCGTACGAGTAGACGTCCCGGCTGCCCAGCGGTGGCGCGAGCAGTAGCGGTAGCGCCCACAGCCCGGCGGTGACGTACGCCCAACGGGTCGACGGCGCACCGTCGCGCAGTGACCACCACGCCCCGACCAGCAGCACGGTGCCGATCAGCCAGCAGGTCAGCGTCGCCGGGCCGTCCGGGGTCTGCCAGATCGACGTGGGTGTCACGCCCAGCGGGGCGTCGGGCAGTGCCCCGCCGAGGTATCCGGCCACGGCGAGCAGGACCGCCCCGGCCAGGCCGGCGTACCGGGAGAGAGAGGCACCGGGAGCGGTCACCGGCGCACCTTCCCTCAGTCGGCGGCGACCGGCTGACGGGCCGCCCGAGCCGACCGTACCAACCGGATGACCAGCACGATCACCAACAGCGTCATCAGCGGCGCCCCGACCGTCTTGGTGTACCGGGGCAGCCCGGTGCCGTCGGGCAGCACCAGGAAGGACGCGACCAGTGCGACCACTGTGAACCATCTGGTCCGCTGGGCGGTGGCCGCGAGCACGAACAGCGGCCAGGTCCAGTACCAGGGGTGCACGACGGGGGCGAGCGCGACGGTGAGGGCGAGCGCGAGGCCGGCGTGGTACAGCGGGTCGCGGGTGCGGGCCCGCCACCAGAGCCAGACGAGTAGCACCGCCAGGAGGACCACGGCGATTCCGCGAGTGACCGGAAGCGCGTCGATGTGACCACCGAACAGCGCCGCGACGTAACCGACAGTCTGTCCCACGGCGGTCGACGGGGACGTCCAGGCGATGGCGGCGCCACCCTGGGACAGCCCGCCGATCCAACCGAAGTCCAGCCCACCGACGACTGTCACGCCGACCACTGTGGCGACGGTGCCGCCGACCACCCAGCCGCCGTCGCGGATCAGCGTGCGGATCCGGTACGGCCCGGCGGTGGCGGCCAGCGCGGCGAACGGCACCACCACCACGGCGGTCACCTTGATCGCCACCGCGATCCCGAGGAGGAGCCCGCCGACCAGCAGCATTCCGCGCCGGCCCGGGTGCGCCGCCACCACGGCCAGCCCACCGACCAACGCGGCGAGCATCAGCACGTCGTTGTGCGGGCCACCGATCAGGTGCGCGGCGACCAGCGGGGAACCCAGCGCCAGCCACACCGCCCGCTTCGCCGGCACACCGGCCCGACGTGCCAGCGCCGGCAGGGCCCACGCGGTGAGGACGACGCCGACCAGCGACAGCGCTCGGAACAGCACGATGCTGGCGGTCAGCGACCCGGTGGCCTTCACCACGGCGCCCGCGACGAGCACGAACAGCGGCCCGTACGGCGCCGGGGTGTCGCGCCAGATGACCGAGACGGTGTCCAGCCAGGGGCAGGGCAGCGCGGAGACACCCTGCTCGTACGGGCTGAGGCCGCCGACGAAGCTGGCGCCCTGGCAGGCGTACGCGTACACGTCCCGGCTGCCGAAAGGCGGTGCGATCAGCAACGGCAGCAGCCAGAGCCCGACGGTGACCAGGGCCCAGCGCGTCGAGGGTCCCCCGTCACGTAGCGCCCACCAGGCGTACGCCATCAGGCCGGTGCCGACCAGCCAGGCGGCGAGGATCAGCGGGCCGTTGGGCCCCTGCCAGATGCTGACCGGGGTGCTGCGCAGGGGGCCGCCGGGAAACGCGCCGCCGAGGAAGGCGGACAGCGCGAGCAGCATCGAGCCGGCCAGGCCGGTCCAGCGCGCGAGGTGGGAGGGCACGCCGGACATGCTGCCAGCCCGTCGGTGGGAGGCCGACGGCAGGCACGGTCAGCAGTGGCGCGTCGGTGCCAGCCCACTGGAGATCGAGTAGTCGCCGGCGGCGCGGATGCGCACCTCGGTCCACCCGTCCGGGCCCGGTCGCAGACATCCGTCCGGGCCGCTCAGTGTGAGCCAGCGCGACCAGCGCACCCGGACCGGCACGTCCCCGGGCGTGGCGGTCAGCCGGACCGCGCCGCGGTCGGCGGTGACGAGTCGACCCGGGGCACCGACCAGCGGGGTCGGATCGACCACGGCGTACATCTGCCAGGTCGGGTCACGCCAGACCTCCCGCAGGTACGGCAGGCCGGCACGGATCAGCGCGGCCTCGTCGCGGCCCCACCGGTCGGCGGGTGCGTCCGGGGCGAGCACCACGTAGCTCACCGCCTCGTGCCGTAGCCACTTCTCGTACGTCTGCGCGCTCAGGCTGCCGTCGTAGAACAGCGCGTTGCGGTCGCTGTCGACCTGGCGTTCCCAACCCCGGGCCAGTGGCACGGTCGGCGGCAGGTACGCGGACTCCCAGTGGTCGCGCAGCGGCACCACCTCGACCCGCCCGGCCGGCTGCCGCCTGTCGAGTTCGGCGACGAGCGGTTGGTAGAAACTTTCGGCGCTCTCCGGGGCGCCGGCCCGGGTCACGTCGCTGATCATCACCGGCGACTGCCACCACACGGTCGCGGCGAGCAGACCGGCCAGCCACGGCCCCGGCAGGGCGGCGTACCCGGCCAGCACGGGCAGGGCGAACAGCATCGGCAGTCGCAGCGCGTTGGAACCGATCGGGCTGGGCACGTAGTACGCCCCGATCAGCAGCAGCACGGTGAGCGCCGCGCCGATGCGCAGCACCCGACGGCGACGCGGCAGCACGACCGCCACCAGCACCGCGAGCGCGACGTTGATGCGCATCGATTCGGCCGAGTACGGCTGGGTGCCTCCGTTGCCGAAGAGGAACGCCATCGGGGCGAGCGTGACGGCGGGCGCCACGGCCAGGACGAACCCCTCGACCAGTGGTCGGTCGGCCCGCCAGCCTCCGGGCAGCGGGCGGCCCGGCCCGTCACCGGTGCGCAGGGCGCTGAGCAGCAGCGCCGCGCCGGCCAGCCCGGTGAACAGGCCGGCGACCGGGCTGGCCGCCGTCGCCAGCGCGGCGCAGACGGCGGCGAGCGTCAGCCGGAGCCAGCGGGGTGGGCGTTCCGCGCTGACCGCGCAGAGCGCCAGCAGCCCGAACGCCAGCCCGACCGCGAAGGTGATCCGACCGCTGGCCAGGTTGCCGACCAGCACCACCGCGCCGAGGACACCGGCCAGCAGCGGTCGGCGGGCCCGGTTGCGGGTGAACAGCCAACCCAGCGCGCCCGCGCCGACCACGGCGGCGACCGCCCCCAGCGGACGCACCCCGATCAGCGCGCCCAACCTGGCCGTGAAGAGGCTGTAGCCGTACTGGTTGACGCCGCCGTACCAGCCGAAATCGACCGGTGCGGCCCCGTACCGCTCGGTGAACCCGGCACGCGCCACCTGGGCGGCGAGGTCGGTGCCCATCGGTGGAGCGAGGAGGAACGCTACGGCGAGCAGCACCGCCACCCCGGTCGCCGCCGCCCAGCCCGCGATACTCCGCCCGGTCGGGGGCGGAGACGCGTCAGGCATCGAGGACCCGTTCGGCAGCCGCGCGGGAGCGGCGGCCGGTGCGCAGGTACTCGTCGAGGAACTCCCCCGGGTCGTCGCGGCCGAGCAGCCGGGCCACCCCGGCCAACTCCACCCCGTGCCGGGGCAGTTGGTCGCCGGCCCGACCCCGGACCAGCATCAACGCGTTGCGGACCTGCGCGGCCAGGGCCCACCCGGCGGCCATCTCCGCGGCGTCCGCCGGGTCGATCAGGCCGGCCCGCTCGGCCGCCGCGAGGGCGTCGAGGGTACGCGTGCCGCGCAGCTCCGGGATCGCGCCGGCGTGCCGGAGCTGGACGAGTTGCACAGCCCACTCCACGTCGGCGAGCCCACCGCGACCCAACTTGGTGTGGGTGGCCGGGTCGGCGCCACGAGGCAGCCGTTCGGTCTCCACCCGGGCCTTGATCCGCCGGATCTCGACGACCTGCTCGCGGGTCAGCCCGTCGGCCGGGTAGCGCACCGGCTCGATCATCGCCTCGAACTCGGCGCCCAGGTCGGCGTCGCCGCAGACGAACCGGGCGCGCAGCAGTGCCTGCGCCTCCCACACCCGCGACCAGCGGGCGTAGTACGCGGCGTACGCGGCGAGGCTGCGGACCAGCGGGCCCTGGCGGCCCTCCGGGCGCAGGTCGGCGTCGACGCCCAGCGGCGGGTCGGGGGCGGGTACGCCGAGCAGCCGGCGCAGCTCCTCGGCGACGGCGTGCGCGGCCGCGCTGGCGGCGCTCTCGCTGGTGCCCGGGGGCGGGTCGTAGACGAAGAGCACGTCGGCGTCGGAGAGGTAGTTCGACTCGTACCCGCCGAGCCGGCCCATGCCGATCACCGCGAACCGCAGCCCCGCCGGTGCCGGCTGGCTGGCCTGAGCGGCCCGCAGCGCGGCGGCCAGGGTGGCGTCGGTGACGTCGGCGAGCGCCGTACCCACCTCGGTGATGTCGGACAGTTTGCGGGCGGGCCGGTTCGCGCCGTCCGCCCGGGTGGGGCTGGGCGCGAGCGCGCCGGCCCGGCAGAGCACGTCGGCGCAGGCCACCCGGACCAGTTCGCGACGTCGCAGCGCGCGCACCGCGCTGGTGGCCTCGACCGGGTCGGTGTGCCGGGCCGCCGCCGCCAGGAACCCCTCCCGCAGCACCTCGGGCGCGCGTGGCGCCAGCTCGTTCTCCTCGGCCAGCAGCCGCAGCGCCTCGGGGTCGCGGGCGAGCAGGTCGGCGACGTACCGGGACAGTGCGAGGACCCGGGCCAGCCGACGGGCGACCGGGCCGCCGTCGCGCAGCAGCCGCAGATACCAGGGGGTGCTGCCCAGCTTGTCGGAGACCTTGCGGTAGTTGAGCAGCCCCCGGTCCGGCTCGGGCGCGTCGGCGAACTCGCTGAGCAGCACCGGCAGCAGTGTGCGCTGGATGGCCGCCGTACGGCTCACCCCGCCGGTGAGCGCCTGGAGGTGGCGCAACGCCCCGGCCGGGTCGGCGAAGCCGAGGATCTCCAGGCGGTTCCTGGCCGCCTCCGGGGTGAGCCGCAACCCGTCGGCCGGCACCCGGGCCACCGACTCCAGCAGCGGCCGGTAGAGCAGTTTGGCGTGCAGTCGGCGTACCTCGGTGGCGTGGGTGACCCACTCGGCCCGGAAGCTCTCCACGGCGCTGCGCCCCGGCGCGGCAGTGAAACCCAGCGCGGCGGCGAGCCAGCGCAGCGCGCCCGGCTCGGCGGGCACCGTGTGCGTACGACGCAGGCCCTGGAGTTGCAGCCGGTGCTCGACGCCGCGCAGGAAGCGGTAGCCGCGCAGCAGGGCCTCGCCGTCGGCCCGACCGACGTAGCCGCCGGCGACGAGCGCGCGCAACGCCGGGATGGTGCCGGGCGGACGCAGCGTCTCGTCGCCGCGACCGTGCACGAGTTGCAGCAACTGGACGGCGAACTCGATGTCGCGCAGCCCGCCCGGACCGCGCTTGATCTCGCGCTCCAGCTCCTTCGGCGGGATGTGGTCGATGATCCGGCGGCGCATGGCGCGGACGTCCTCGACCGCCTCGGGCCGCTCGGCCGCCCGCCAGACCAGCGGCGCGAGCTGGTCGATCCATTCCTGGGCCAGCGGCAGGTCCCCGGCGGCCGGGCGGGCCTTGAGCAGCGCCTGGAACTCCCAGGTGCGCGCCCACCGCCGGTAGTAGGCCAGGTGGCTGGCGAGGGTCCGCACCAGCGGGCCGCGGCTGCCCTCGGGGCGCAGCGCGGCGTCCACCGGCCAGGCGACCAGCCCGCAGATGGAGATCAACCGGGTCGCCACCTGGGTCGCGGCGGGCAGGTCGGCATCCTCGGCGGCCACGAAGATGACGTCCACGTCGGAGACGTAGTTCAGTTCGCCGCCGCCGCACTTGCCCATCGCCACGACCGCCAGTCGGGGCCGCTCGGTGCCCTCCGCCAGCTCTGCGACCGCGATCTCGTACGCCGCGGACAGCGTCGCGTCGGCCAGCGCGGAGAGCGCGGCCATGGTCTGCTCCAAGCCGCGACCGCCGGTCAGGTCGGCCGCCGCGATCCGCAACAACGCCAGGCGGTACGCGGTCCGCAGCGCCGCCACCGGGTTGGTGCCGTCGGCCGGCTCCAGCCGCCCCTCAGCGATCGGAGCGAGCCCGTCCGCCGCGGTCCGCAGCGCCCGATAGTGCTCGGGGTGGGCCACCAGGTGGTCGCCGAGCGCCGCCGACGCGCCGAGCACCGCGATCAGCCGCCGCCGCAGTCCGGGATCGGCGTGCACGTCCGCGAGCAGCGGCGATTCGGCGCCGCCTGCGGTGGTACGGCCCTCGGCCTCCACGATGCGGTGCAGTTGGCGCAGCGCCAGGTCCGGGTCGGCGGCCCGGGACAGCGCGGAGAGCAGCTCCGCTGCGGCCTCGTCGACCGGTTCCTGCTCGACCGGCCGCCACAGTCGCAGTCCTTCCGGGCCGAGCAGGTCCGCGGCGCGCGCGCCACCATCGCCTTCGGCGGTGCCGAAGCCGTACCGGGCCAGTCGGCCCGACGCCCTGGTCGGCCGGCTCATCAGTGCCCGAGCAGCGGCAGGCCGCGCCGAATCGTGCTGTCGTCCAACTCGCCGAGGGCCAGCGCGGCGAACCGCGCGGCGAACGGCTGCCAGACCTCCTCGACGTCGGCCAGCACCGAGGCGCAGGCCGCGACGACCAGCTCCGGGTCGTAGCCCAGCTCGGCGAGTTGGACCGAGTCGGTGGCCCAGTCGGCGATCATCGCGGCGTCGCACTCGATGTGGAACTGCAACCCCCACGCCCGGTCACCGAGGCGGAACGCCTGATGCGGGTAGCGGGTGGAGGCGGCCAGCAGGGTAGCGCCCCGAGGCAGCTCGGTGATCTCGTCGGCGTGCCACTGGAGCACGTCCGGGATCAACGGCACGTACCGGAACAACGGGTCGTTCTCGGCGGCGTCGCGCCGCCCGACCACGCCGGGGCCGATCTCCGGCCCGGACGGGCTGCGCTCCACCAACCCGGCGTGTGCGGTGGCGAGCAGCTGCGCGCCCAGGCAGACCGCGAGGGTCGGCACCCGGTACCGGACCGCCTTGCGCAGCAGGCCCTCCACGGCGGGAAACCAGGGCGCGCCGGGCGAGCCGTCCGGCAACGGGTACGCCTGTTGGTCGCCGCCGAGCACCACCAGCGCCGCGTACCCCTCCAGGTCGGCGGGGAGTTCGTCGCCGGCGTGCGGACGCACCACCCACAGCTCCAGCCCAGCCTCGGTCAGCCACTCACCCAGCCGGCGCGCGTCGTCCGTCGGGTCGTTCTCGATCACCAGCGCGGTTGCCACCCGTCGAGGCTAGCCGGTACGCCGCACGGCATCACGCCCCGGCACGGGCCACGCGGCCGGGTGGCGTTCCCGCCTCGGCCGGGTCGTTAGGCTCTGCGGTTGTGATCAGCGAGGACACCGCCGCCGTACGCCCGCCCGTGCTGCGCCCGGGTGACACGGTGCTGCTGGTGTCGCCGTCCGGGCCGACCTCGCCGGAGCGGGTGGCCAGGGGCATGGAACTGCTCACCGGCTGGGGCCTGCGCCCGGTGCCGGCACCGAACGCGTACGCCCGCCACGGCTATCTCGCCGGCACCGACGACCTGCGTGCCGCCGACCTGAACGCGGCCTTCGCCGACCCTGACGTACGCGGGGTGATCTGCACCCGCGGCGGCTACGGGGCCCAACGGATCGTGGACGCCATCGACATGGCCGCCGTCCGCCGCGACCCGAAGGTGGTGGCCGGTTTCTCGGACATCACCGCGTTGCAGTTCGCACTGTGGCGGGGCGCCCGCCTGGCCGGGGTGCACGGCCCCGGTGCGGCCTGGCGCGACGAGCGGACGCCGCTGCGCTCCGCCGAATCCCTGCACGCGGCGCTGATGACCACCGAACCGGTGTCGATCACCGCAGTGCCCACCGAGGAGACCTTCGGCGTACGCGTCCCGGGTCGCGCCACCGGCACCCTGCTCGGCGGCAACCTGTGCATGATCGCCGCGTCGATCGGCACGCCCGACCTGCCCGACCTGACCGGTGCGGTGCTGTTGATCGAGGACGTGCAGGAACCCCCGTACAAGGTCGACCGGATGCTCACCCACCTGCGCCGGGCCGGCGCGCTGGACGGCCTGGCCGGGGTGGCGGTCGGGCAGTTCACCGACTGCGGCGACGGGTGGGACACCACAATCGTCGACGTACTCACCGAACGCCTCGGCGACCTGGGCGTACCGGTCCTCGGCGGCCTTCCCATCGGCCACGGTCCCAACCAACTCACAGTCCCCATCGGCACCGAGGCAACCCTCGACACCACCACAGCCACCCTCACCGCAACCCCCGCAGTCCACTAACCCCGCCCTCGGCGCTCCCCCTCGCCCGGCGCTCCTCCCTCCCCCGCCCCCGCCCCGGTGATCGAGAGATTTGCGTCATGTTCGGGGCGGATCCTGACGCAAATCTCTTGATCACCGGGGTTGGGTCAGAGGGGTAGGTGGGCTACTGCTCCGATTTCCAGGGCGGCCCAGATGCCGGTGGGGGTGCGGGTGATGCCGTGCGGTTCGGCGTTGGGGGTGGGCAGGGCGTAGCCCTCGAACCGTCCGGTGGGATCGAGGTGACCGATCCGGTTGGCACCCCACTCGGTGAACCACACGCCGCCATCCGGGTCGCCCACTATCGCGTGCGGGCGGGCCGCCCGGTCCGGCAGCGGAAACTCGACGATCTCGCCGTCCGGGTCGAGGCGACCGAGCTGACCGGCGCCGATCTCCACGAACCAGATGACGCCGTCGAGACCCACGGTGATGCCGACCGGGCCCGCCTTCACTGTGGGCAGCGGATGCAGCGTCACCCTGCCGTCGAGATCGATCCGGCCGATCGCGTTCGCCTGGTGGAGGGTGAACCAGAGAGCCTGGTCCGCTCCCGCAGCGATCATCGAGGCGAACCCGCCGGTCACCGGCAACGGGAATGCGGTGTGGCTGCCGTCGGTCCCCACCCGGCCGATGGTGTCGGAGGTCATCCCGGCGTACCAGAGCGCACCATCAGGCCCAGCCGCGATGCCACCCGGCCCGGTGCCGGCGGGCAGGGCGATGGTGCGCTGCTCACCGTCGACGGTGATCCGACCGATCCGGTCGTCCCCTGAGCGGGTGAACCAGAGCGCCCCGTCCGGCCCTGCCGTGATGATCAACGGACGACCGCCGGCCGGATCCAGCGGGTAGGTCCGGACCGCGCCGTCGGGCGACAACCGGGCGATGCCACCGGCATGGGCCAACGTCAGCCACAACGCGCCGTCCGGGCCAGGCGTGATGCCGTACGGCCCGGCGTCCGGCTCGACAAGTGGAATCTCCCGAATTTCGACGGTCATGCCGCAGTGTCCTTTCCGTCGGTGGATCGTCCACCCTGACCGCTCGGCCAGCGACCACACAACCGATTTCGCCCACCGCCGCCCGGGATTATCAGCTCGCTGACAGGGTCGCCACGGCTTCCGCCCAGACGGCCCGGTCACTGTCAGTGATGACAGCGCAGGATGACCGAACCTCTGGAGGACAGCATGTCCCGCACCATCCGCAGGAAGCACCTGCTGGCCGGCCTGGCCACCGCCGGCGTCCTCGGCGTCGGGATCGCGGCCCCGACGATCGCGTTCGCCGCCGACACCCCCACGCCGACACCGAGCGCCGGCACCGCCCCGGCTCCCGACGCGGCGCCAGGCGCGAAGGCCGACCGGCAGGGCGCGTTCGCCGAGGAGCTCGCCAAGGAGCTTGGCGTGCCCACCGACAAGGTGACCGCCGCACTGGAGAAGATCCGCGAACAGCACCGGCCGGCCGACCGACCGCAGCGCCCGTCCGCCGAGGACCGTCAGGCCGCGATCAAGCAGCGCCTGGACCAGGCGGTCAAGGACGGCAAGCTCACCCAGGAGCAGGCCGACGCCATCACCAAGGCCGTCGAGGCCGGCGTCTTCCCCGGCCCCGGCGGCCACCGCGGCATGGGCGGCCACCACGGCGCTGGTACGCCCGGCACCCCCCAACCCCCGTCGCCCGCCGGGCCCTAATGGCAGCCTTGGCGTTCAGCCACACCGAAGCAGTGCTCACCGGGCACACCGAC
>NZ_JBEZEH010000208.1:0-12934 GCF_040648775.1 Micromonospora sp. NPDC049089 | reverse complement strand
GCCCGGGCCGGCCCGGCCGGCCCGACCCCCCCTCGGGGGCCCCCCGGGCGGGGCGTGTCGGTGGGGTCCGGGGGGCGCTGGGTGGTGGTCACGCTGTCACCACCCGGGCGCGGCGGACCAGCACGGCCAGCAGTGGCGCGCCGATCAGCGCGGTGACGATCCCGGCCGGGATTTCGCCGGGCGGAGCGACGAGTCGACCGGCGATGTCGGCGGCGAGCAGCAGCGCCGGGCCGAGCAGGGCGGAGACGGCGAGGGTCCAGCGGTGGTCGGCGCCGACCAGGGCGCGGGCCAGGTGCGGCACGGCCAGCCCGACGAACGCGACAGGTCCGGCGGCGGCCACCGCGGCGCCGGTCAGCAGCACGGCGGCGAGGCCACCACCGAGGCGGACCAGGCCGATGCGGTGGCCGAGGCCACGGGCCACGTCGTCGCCGAGGGCCAGCGCGTCCAGACCCCGCGCCACCAGGGCGGCGAGCACCAACCCGACGATGACGAACGGCAGCACCTGCGCGGCGACCGACAGGTCCCGTCCGGCCAGACCGCCGACCACCCAGAAGCGGTACTCCTCGAAGGTGCGGGCGTCGATGCTGAGCAGCGCGTACACCCCGGAGGCCAGGCTGGCGTCGAGCGCCGCGCCGACCAGCGCGAGGGTGACCGGGCTGGCGCCCTCGCGGGCGCGGGTGGCGATGGCGAAGACCAGCAGCCCGGCGATCAGGGCCCCGGCGATGCCGAACCAGACGTACCCGGCGAGCGTGCCGACGCCGAAGACGGAGATCGCGAGCACCACCCCGAACGACGCGCCCGCGCTGATGCCGAGGATGCGCGGCTCGGCGAGGGGGTTGCGGGTGAGCGCCTGGAACAGCACCCCGGCCACGGCGAGCGCGAGCCCGACAGCGAGACCGAGCGCGGTCCGGGGCATCCGCAGCTCCCGGACGATGGTGCTGGCATCGCTGCCGTCCGGCGCGACGAGCGCGTGCCAGACCTGGTCGACGCCGAGTTGTCGGCTGCCGAGCGCGAAGCTGGCCAGCACGGTGAGCAGCAGCACCAGCGCGGCCCCGACGGTGACTGTCACCCGACGCCCGGTGCGGGTGCTGGCCCGACTACGGGTCGGCCGGCTGGCGAGGGCGGTCACGAATCTCCTGCACGATCGGGCTTAGGTTCGCCTAACCTTAGCCGACCTGCGAAAAGGCGCCTAACCGGCCTCGGTCGATGCAGTGACCGGCACCTCCGGCACGCCCCGTGACTCCGGCACGTCACGCGAGCCGCCGTCCCCGGCCGCCGCGCCGCCGCGCGGCAGGACGTTGAGCGGCCGCATCATCTCGTTGTCCTCGTGCTCCAGCAGGTGGCAGTGCCAGGCGAAGCGACCCGGCAGGTCGAAGCGCGCCTTGATGCGGGTCACCTCCCACGGGTACGCGAGCACCGTGTCCAGCCATCCCCGCTCCCCCGGGTCCGGCAGCGACCGCCCCGAGTGTCCCCGGCCGAGCAGCTCGAACTGGACCTGGTGCAGGTGGACCGGATGCACGTGACGGGTGAAGTTGCGCACCTCCCACACCTCGGTGTCGCCGAGCGACGGCTGCTCGGTCACCGGGTCGCTCCAGCGCAACGGCAGCCCCCGGCCGCGCTCGTCGAGGACGCCGAGCAGCATGATCATCGAACCGCCGGACATCCGCTCGTTGAGCGACAGTCGGCGTACCCGCTGGGCCTGGCCCAGGCGCGGGTGTGACGGAAGCCGTAGCTGCTCCGGTGGCACGCTCGAATCCGCGCCGGCCGCGTCGGTGACCACGAAGCGCAGCACCTGCCCGGTGGTGTGCGGGTCGGCGGGGTCGAAGTCCACCCCGGGCCGACCGCCGCCATACATCCCGTCCGGCCCTTCGTTGACCAGGTACAGCTCGGTGCCGGCCGGCACGTCGGTGAAGTCGACGATCGCGTCGACCCGCTGGGCCGGGCCGAGGGTGACCCGCTCGTGCGGCACCGGCTCGGGCAGGAGACCGCCGTCGCTGCCGATCTGCCAGACCGGCAGCACCGGCCGGGCCGGCCGCGCGGTGGCGTGGGCGGCCACGCTGAGCAGCAGGAACCGGCTGTTGCAGCCGTTGAGCAGCCGGAACCGGTAGCGACGGCGCTGGACCGTCAACGAGGGCCAGGTGCGGCCGTTGACGACGATCGTGGAGCCGGAGAACCCGGGCACCCAGGTCGGTGGCCCGTCGCCGCCGCCGGAGTACCTCGACGGATAGCGCAGCTCACCGTCGGCGGTGAAGCTGCGGTCCTGGATCATCAGCGGAATGTCGTGGTACGAGGCGTTCGGCGGATCGTCGCGGGTCGGCGCCGGGCCGGGCAGCACTCCCTCCGGCAGCTCGTCCCCACCACCGAGCAGGTAGAACCCGGCCGGCCCGGCGTAGACGTTCTCCCGGGTGAGCCCGAGCGCGTGATCGTGGTACCAGAGGGTGCCCGACCGCTGGTCGTTCGCGTACTCGAAGGTGGCCGAGCCCGGCGCCCAGCGCAGGCCGGACCGCTCGGCGAACCGGGACCGGAACTCCCGGTACGCGCTGCCGGACACGGCGAAGTCGGACGGCAGGTCACGGGCCACCGGCAGGTACCACGCCTCGGAGTGTCCGTCGCTCTCCTGCGTGCTGTGCCCACCGTGCAGATGCACCACCTGGGGCACCGGGCCGCGATAGCCCCGTGGGCTGCCGTCCCACTGCCCGTGGTGGTCCCGGTGCTCGATGCCACCGGCCGGATTGGCCCAGTGCAGGGTGGGGTCCACCGGCAGCAGGTGCGGCAGGTAGTCGCCCCGGTCGTCGACGAGTTGGTTGACCCAGGTCACCCGTACCGGGCGGCCGACCCGCGCCATGATGGTGGGCGCCGGGTATCCGAAGCTGCCGGGGTGGGCGGTGGAGCCGTACCCCCACACCGTGGTGCGGGGCCATGACGGCGGCAGGATCTGCTGGCGGAACTGTCGCACCGCGATCTCGTACGTGTCGCGCTCCGGATCGGTGACCACCGTCGGCATGGCCGGGGGGATCCGCAGCGGCGTGACGTACTTCGGAATGTCCCGGACGTCCAGCGGCGCGACCGCGGCGAGGGCCCGGCCCGAGGCCGCCCAGCCCGCTGGGATCAGCGCCGCCGCGCCGCCGGTGGCACCGGCCGCGAGCAGCCGACGTCTGGTGACCATGCCGCACCTCCCAGTCGCTTCGAACCTCGATATGAGAATGAGATTCGCGGACGACCACAGGGCGGACAGATGGCAGATGACACCCATAAGAGGGACATTCACGTCATAGGGTGTGGACATGCGATTCGACCAGCACACGGTCGTCCTGCTGACCCGACCGTCGGATCCGCCGGAGCTGCCGCAGGACGCGATCGACAGGTTGCGGGACGCCCACCTGGCCCACCAGGCGGGCCTCGTGCAGCAGGACCTCGTCCTCGCGGCCGGGCCGTTCCTGCATCCCGACGACGAACATCTGCGGGGCTTCGTGGTGATGTCCATCGCCCCGGACGAGGCACGCGCGCTGTTCGCCAACGACCCCGCCGTGCGGGCCGGTCGCCTGGTCGCGCGGGTCACATCGTGGCTGCTTCCGGAGGGCACCCTGCGGTTCGAGAGCGTGCCGGTGCCGCAGTCGATGCTGGAGGCGGCCTCCGGGGACTGACCCGGGCCCGGTCAGCCGGCCGAGCCGCTGCCGGCCTCCGCGGGCAACTCCCCGATCGGGACCACCCGCGGGGCGTCCATCGGGCCGACGACCACCCGCAGGTGCGGGAAGTGGTCCCGCAGCACCTGCCGACACCGGTCACAGGGCGCGACGACCTCGCGGCCACGGTCGGCGACAGTGACCATCGTCTCCAACGCGGTGACGCCCTGCGTGGCGGCCGTGCCGATGACGACGAGTTCGGCGCAGACCCCTCCGGTGGCGTGCTGCACGTTCACGCCGGTGAAGACCCGCCCGTCCGCGGTCCGGGCCGCCGACGCGACAGTGTGGTGCCGGCTGCGACAGCGCAGCTTGGAGACCGCGGTGGCGGCCTGCACCAACGCGCGGTCGGTGTCGCGCATCTCCATCCGGCTCCCCCAGCGCTCGACGTCGGCCGCCAACTCTAGGGCCCGCCCGTGACCGTCAAGGGACCGGAGGTGGCCGTCGGAGAGCCGGCCGCTCGGTAACCCAGGGGCGCTGCGCCGCCGGGCTGCCTATCCTTGGGCACGACATGCAGAATCCAACCGCCTCCGTCGCGTCCGACCCCGTTCGCGAGCTGCACCGCCGCCTCACACCTCTGATGTTCCGCGACCAGCGCCGGCTCCAGCGGCGACTGGACGGTGCCCGCAAGCTGCGCGACCCGCAGCGTCGGGAGGCGGCGCTGACCGAGATCACCGCCGACCTGGTCCGGGCCGAGCAACGGCTCGCCGCCCGGCAGGCGGCGGTGCCCGTGATCACGTACCCGGTGGGTCTGCCGGTCAGTGAGCGCAAGGACGACATCGCCGCTGCGATCCGCGATCACCAGGTGGTGATCGTGGCGGGCGAGACCGGCTCCGGCAAGACCACCCAGATTCCCAAGATCTGCCTGGAGTTGGGGCGCGGGGTGCACGGCCTGATCGGGCACACCCAGCCCCGGCGGTTGGCCGCCCGGACGGTGGCCGACCGGATCGCCGACGAGCTGGGCACCGAGTTGGGCGACGTGGTCGGCTACAAGGTGCGCTTCACCGACCAGGTCAGCGAGCGCAGCCTGGTGAAGCTGATGACAGACGGCATCCTGCTGGCCGAGTTGCAGACCGACCGGATGCTGCGCCAGTACGACACGCTGATCATCGACGAGGCACACGAGCGCAGCCTCAACATCGACTTCATCCTCGGATACCTGCGGGAGCTGTTGCCCCGACGACCCGACCTCAAGGTGATCATCACCTCGGCGACCATCGAGACCGACCGGTTCGCCCGGCACTTCGCCGGGCCACCCACTGCCGACGAGCCCGACGGCGTGCCCGCCCCGGTGGTCGAGGTCTCGGGGCGTACCTACCCGGTGGAGGTGCGCTACCGGCCCCTCGTCGAGCTCGCCGAGGGTGAGGAGGACGGCGACGGCGACGAGGAGACCGTCCGCGACCAGATCCAGGCGATCGGCGACGCCGTGGAGGAGTTGGCCGCCGAGGGCCCCGGCGACATCCTGGTCTTCCTCAGCGGTGAGCGGGAGATCCGGGACACCGCCGACGCGTTGGGCAAGCTGGTGCAGACGAAGCGCTCGCTCCTCGGCACCGAGATCCTGCCGTTGTACGCGCGGCTGTCCAGCGCCGAGCAGCACCGGGTCTTCGCCGCGCACTCCTCGCGCCGGGTGGTGCTCGCCACCAACGTCGCGGAGACCTCGCTGACAGTGCCCGGCATCAAGTACGTGGTGGACCCGGGCACCGCCCGCATCTCCCGCTACTCCAGTCGGCTCAAGGTGCAGCGGCTGCCGATCGAGCCGGTCTCCCAGGCGTCGGCCAACCAGCGCAAGGGCCGGTGCGGCCGTACCTCGGACGGCATCTGCATCCGCCTCTACGACGAGCAGGACTTCCTCTCCCGGCCCGAGTTCACCGACCCGGAGATCCTGCGGACCAACCTGGCGTCGGTCATCCTCCAGATGACCGCGATCGGGCTCGGCGACCTCGCCGCGTTCCCGTTCATCGACCCACCGGACAAGCGCAACATCACCGACGGCGTCAACCTGCTGCACGAGCTGGGCGCGTTGAACCCGACCGAGGCCGACCCGGAGAAGCGGCTCACCGCGCTCGGCCGGCGGCTGGCCCAGTTGCCTGTCGACCCGCGCCTGGCCCGGATGGTGGTCGAGGGCGAACGCAACGGCTGCGCCACCGAGGTGCTGGTGATCGCCGCGGCGCTTTCCATTCAGGACCCGCGGGAGCGGCCGGCGGAGAAGCAGGCTCAGGCGGACCAGGCGCACGCCCGGTTCGCCGACAAGGAGTCGGACTTCGTCGCCTTCCTCAACCTGTGGCGCTACCTGCGCGAGCAGCAGCGGGAGCTCTCCTCCAGCGCGTTCCGCCGGATGTGCAAGGCGGAGTACCTGAACTACCTGCGCATCCGCGAGTGGCAGGACATCGTCAGCCAGCTGCGCCAGGTGCTGCGTACCCCGTCCGACGGCGACCGGCGTGGCGGGCGGCCGGCGCGCGACACCTCGGACGACGCGGACGCCGGCCGGGGCCGCCGGGGCGGCGCGGACCTGCCGGAGGAGATCGACACCCCGAAGGTGCACCAGTCGCTGCTGCCCGGCCTGTTGTCGCACATCGGCCTGAAGGACGCCCAGAAACACGAGTACCTGGGGGCGCGGGGAGCGAAGTTCGGGATCTTCCCCGGCTCGGCGTTGTTCAAGAAGCCGCCGCGCTGGGTGATGGCCGCCGAGTTGGTGGAGACCTCCCGGCTGTGGGGGCGCATCGCCGGGCGGGTCGAGCCGGAGTGGGTCGAGCCGCTGGCGCAGCACCTGGTCAAGCGCAGCTACAGCGAACCGCACTGGGAGAAGAAGCAGGCCGCGGTGATGGCCTACGAGAAGGTCACCCTGTACGGCGTCCCGCTGGTCAGCTCCCGAAAGGTCAACTTCGGCCGGATCGACCCGACGCTGAGCCGGGAGCTGTTCATCAGGCACGCCCTCGTCGAGGGCGACTGGCAGACCCACCACCAGTTCTGGGCGGACAACAAGCGACTGCTCGCCGAGATCGAGGAGTTGGAGAGCCGGGCCCGACGCCGGGACATCCTGGTCGACGACGAGACCATCTTCGGCTTCTACGACCAGCGGATACCGGCCGACGTGTCCTCCGGCCGGCACTTCGACAGCTGGTGGAAGAAGACCCGCCGCGAGCAACCCGACCTGCTCACCTTCACCCGCGACCTGCTGATCAACGACGGCCGACCGGGGGTGGACGAGGACGACTACCCGGACGAGTGGCAGGCCGACGGGGTGAGCCTGCCACTGACCTACCGGTTCGAGCCGGGCACACCGGACGACGGCGTCACAGTGGACATCCCGCTGCCGCTGCTCAACCAGGTGCCGGCGGAGACCTTCGACTGGCAGGTGCCGGGGCTGCGCGAGGAGACGGTGATCGCGCTGATGCGGTCGCTGCCCAAGGCGATCCGCCGCAACTTCGTCCCGGTGCCGGACTACGCCCGGGCGGCCCTGGCGGCGATCACTCCCGGCGAGGAGTCGCTGCTGGACGCGCTCACCCGGCAACTGCGCCGGATGACCGGAGTGACAGTGCCCCGCGACGCGTGGGAACCGGGCAAGCTCCCGGCACACCTGCGGGTGACGTTCCGGGTCCTCGGCGACGACGAGAAGCCGGTCGCCGAGGGCAAGGACCTGCCGGCCCTGCAACGCCAACTCCGCCAGGAGGTACGCCAGGTGGTGGCTGCCGCCGCGCCGGAGGTGGCCCGCACCGGGCTGCGCGAGTGGAGCATCGGCACACTGCCCCGGACCATCGAGCAGGTCCGCGCGGGTTACGCGGTCACCGCGTACCCGGCGCTGGTCGACGAGGGCGCCACGGTCGGGGTGAGGGTGTTCGACTCCCCCGCCGAGGCGGAGGCGGCGCACTGGGCCGGCACCCGCCGGCTGCTGCGGCTCACCGTGCCGTCCCCGGCGCGGTTCCTGCAGGGGCGGCTGGACAACGAGGCGAAGCTGGCGCTGAGCCGCAACCCGCACGGCGGCGTGCAGGAGTTGATCGAGGACGCGGCGGGCGCCGCCATCGACCGGCTGATCGCTGTGGCCGGTGGGCCGGCGTGGGACGCCGACGGTTTCGCGGCCCTGCGTGAGAAGGTCCGCGCCGACCTGGTCGACACAGTGGTCGAGGTGATGGACCGGGTCCGCAAGGTCCTCGCCGCCGCGTACACCGTCGAGCAGCGGCTCGGCGCGACCCGCAACCTCGCCGTGGTGGCGGCGCTGGCCGACATCCGCAACCAGCTCGCCGGGCTGGTGCACGCTGGTTTCATCACCGAGACCGGGTACGCACGCCTGCCCGACCTGCTGCGCTACCTCACCGCCATCGAGCGTCGGCTGGAGCGCCTCGGCGGCAACCCGCAGCGGGACCGCCAGCAGCAGGACCGGATCGCTGTGGTGCAGAAGGAGTACGCCGACCTGCTCGCCAACCTGTCGCCGGCCCGCCGCCAGGAGGCGGCCGTCCGGCAGATCCGCTGGATGATCGAGGAGTTGCGGGTGAACGTCTTCGCTCAGGCGCTGGGCACCCCGTACCCCGTCTCCGAGCAGCGGATCTACCGGGCGATGGACGACGCCGAGGGCCGCTGAGCCGGACCGCGGGGCCGTCGCCGACCTGGTCGCGGCGGCGGCCCCGTCCGGCCTCCTCGCGGCAGCTTTCCCCGGCGGGTCAGGTCAGTGGCTCGACGCCGGGGGGCAGTTCGCCGAGGTTGATCGCCGACTGGATGTAGTCGAGCAGGATGCGCCGAAGCTCCCGACCCGCGTGGGTGGGTACGACGTCGCGCCGACGGGCCACCGCGATGGTCCGCCGCACCCCGGGCGGGGCGAGCGGGGTGATCCGCACGCCCGGCCGCCGGGCCAACACGATGCCGGGCACGAGAGCGATGCCGAGTCCCGCCTCGACGAAGCTGAGCACCGCGTCCATCTCGCCGCCGTCCACCGCGAAGGTGGGCTCGAAGCCCGCCTCCCGACACGCCTGGATGGTCGCGTCGCGCAGGTCGTACCCCTCCCGGAACATCACCATCGGCTGGTCCCGCAGGTCGGTGATGCGCAGCTCCCCGGTCGTCGACGCGGTGGGCACCTCCCCCACCGAGGCCACCACCAGACTCTCGCGCAGGATCGGGTCGACCCGCAGCCCCGGGTCGGCCCCCTGCGCCGGCATGATGATGAGGGCCAGGTCGAGGTCGCCGCGAAGCAGGTCGCGGACCAGGTCCTGGGAGCCGCCCTCCTCGACCTTGAGGTCGACAGTGGGGTGGGCGTCGCGGAACCGGCGCAGCACCGGCGGGGCGAGCGAGGTCGCCAGACTGGGGGTGGCCCCGAGCCGGACCCGGCCCCGGCGCAACCCGACCAACTCCTGGACCTCCCGGGTCGCGGTTTCCACGTCGGCGAGGATCCGGGTGGCCAACGGCAGCAGCACCTCACCCGCTGCGGTGAGGGCGATATTGCCCCTTACCCGCTCGAACAGTGGTGCTCCGAGGTCGGCCTCCAGAGCGTGAATTTGCTTACTGAGAGAAGGCTGAGTGATGCCCACGAGGTCGGCCGCTTGGGTGAAATGTCGTACTTCGGCCACCGCGACGAAGTACCGGAGCTGATGGAGCTGCATCTAAATAGCCTACGGCTATCAACACTGCGAGTTTGATGCATTGGACGACTGATCGAAGTGCTCCTAGCGTCGGTCCTGTGGTAATCACGAAGACTCGGTCGCCCATCCGCTCGAACGTCGGCCTCAAGGCCGTCATGGCGGTGACGGGCATCCTGCTGGCGCTGTTCCTCATCGCCCACATGCTCGGCAACCTGAAGGTGTTCACGGGGGAGACCTCGTTCGACCACTACGCGCACTGGCTGCGCGACATCGGCAAGCCACTGCTGCCCGGCGTCTGGTTCCTGTGGATCCTGCGCACCGTGCTGGTCGTGGCGGTCGTCGCCCACATCGTGGCCGCCACCGTGCTGGCCCGGCGCGCCCGCGCCGCCCGCCCGGTCAAGTACGCCCACCGCAAGAAGGTCAACGGCAGCTACGCGGCCCGCACGATGCGCTGGGGTGGAGTGATCATCCTGCTCTTCGTGATCTACCACCTGCTGGACCTGACCACCGGCACGCTGAACCCGGTCGGCGACGAGAGCAAGCCGTACGGCAACGTCGTCGCCGACTTCGCGCCCGAGCGCTGGTACGTCACGCTCTTCTACACCCTCGCCATCCTCGCGGTCGGCTTCCACCTGCGCCACGGCGCGTTCAGCGCGTTCCGCAGCCTCGGCCAGCAGACGCCACGCGGTGAGCGCAGGGCGCGTACCGCGGCTCTGGTCTTCGCCGTGCTGCTCTGCGCCGGGTACCTGGTGGTCCCGTTCGCCGTACTCACCGGATTGGTGTCCTGACATGGAACTCTTCACCGAGGGCGACCCGATCGCCGACACCAAGGCTCCCACCGGCCCGGTCGAGAAGCGTTGGGAGACCCGGCGCTTCGAGGCCAAGCTGGTCAACCCCGCCAACCGCCGCAAGATGACGGTGATCGTGGTCGGCACCGGCCTGGCCGGCGGCTCCGCCGCCGCGACCCTGGCCGAGCAGGGCTACCACGTCAAGTCCTACTGCTACCAGGACAGCCCGCGCCGGGCGCACTCCATCGCGGCACAGGGCGGCATCAACGCGGCGAAGAACTACCGCAACGACGGCGACTCCGTCCACCGGCTCTTCTACGACACCGTCAAGGGCGGCGACTTCCGCTCCCGGGAGTCGAACGTGCACCGGCTCGCCGAGGTGTCGGTCAACATCATCGACCAGTGCGTCGCCCAGGGGGTGCCGTTCGCCCGCGAGTACGGCGGCCTGCTGGACACCCGCTCCTTCGGTGGCGCCCAGGTGCAGCGCACCTTCTACGCCCGGGGCCAGACAGGCCAGCAGCTGCTGCTCGGCGCGTACCAGGCCCTCGAACGGCAGATCGGCCTGGGCAACGTCGAGATGAACACCCGGCACGAGATGCTGGAGCTGGTCCTCGTCGACGGCAAGGCCCGCGGCATCGTCGTCCGGGACATGGTCACCGGCGAGATCAGCACCGAGATGGCGGACGCCGTGGTGCTCGGCTCCGGCGGCTACGGCAACGTCTTCTACCTCTCCACGAACGCCAAGGGCTGCAACGTCACCGCCACCTGGCGCGCGCACCGCAAGGGCGCGTACTTCGCCAACCCGTGCTACACGCAGATCCACCCGACCTGCATCCCGGTCTCCGGCGACCACCAGTCGAAGCTGACCCTGATGAGCGAGTCGCTGCGCAACGACGGCCGGGTCTGGGTGCCGAAGACCAAGGGTGACGACCGCAGCCCGAAGGACATTCCGGAGGACGAGCGGGACTACTACCTGGAGCGGATCTACCCCTCCTTCGGCAACCTGGTCCCCCGCGACATCGCCTCCCGCGCCGCGAAGAACGTGTGCGACGAGGGGCGGGGCGTCGGGCCGACCAAGCTCGGCGTCTACCTCGACTTCGCCGACGCGATCGGCCGGCTGGGCCGCAAGGCCATCGAGGCCAAGTACGGCAACCTCTTCGAGATGTACGAGCGGATCACCGGCGAGGACCCGTACGAGGTGCCGATGCGCATCTACCCCGCCGTGCACTACACGATGGGCGGCCTGTGGGTCGACTACGACCTCCAGTCGAACATCCCCGGCCTGTTCGTGATCGGCGAGGCGAACTTCTCCGACCACGGCGCGAACCGGCTTGGCGCCTCGGCGCTGATGCAGGGCCTCGCCGACGGCTACTTCGTGCTGCCCACCACCATCGCCAACTACCTGGCCTCCGGCGGGCTGGACACTGTCGACGCCACCCACCCGGCGGCGATCGAGGCGCGCACCGACGTCGAGGACCGCATTCGGCGGCTGCTCGCTGTCGACGGCGACCGGACCGTGGACTCGTTCCACCGGGAGCTGGGCCAGATCATGTGGGAACACTGCGGCATGGAGCGCAGCGAGGCCGGGCTGCGCAAGGCGATCGACGAGATCCGTGCCCTGCGCGAGCAGTTCTGGCAGCGGGTCAAGGTGTCCGGCACCGGCGAGGAACTCAACCAGTCGCTGGAGAAGGCCGGCCGGGTGGCCGACTTCTTCGAGCTGGCCGAGCTGATGTGCATCGACGCCCTGCACCGCGAGGAGTCCTGCGGCGGCCACTTCCGGGCCGAGCACCAGACCCCCGACGGTGAGGCGCAGCGCGACGACGACCGGTTCGCGTACGTGGCGGCCTGGGAGTTCACCGCCGACGGCGAGCCCTCGGTGCTGCACAAGGAAGACCTGAAGTTCGAATACGTCCACCCCACGCAGCGGAGCTACAAGTGAACCTGACCCTGCGCATCTGGCGCCAGAAGGGCCCTGAGGACAAGGGTCGGATGGTGACCTACCCGGTCGACGACGTGTCCCCGGACATGTCGTTCCTGGAGATGCTCGACGTGCTCAACGAGCGGCTGATCCTCGCGGGCGATGACCCGGTGGCGTTCGACCACGACTGCCGCGAGGGCATCTGCGGCATGTGCGGCCTGATGATCAACGGCGACGCGCACGGGCCGCAGCGCGGCACCACCGCGTGCCAGCTGCACATGCGGCAGTTCAAGGACGGCGAGACGATCGACATCGAGCCGTGGCGGGCCAGCGCCTTCCCGGTGGTCAAGGACCTGGTCGTCAACCGGAGTGCCTTCGACACGATCATCGCGGCTGGTGGCTACGTCACCGCGCCGACCGGCAGCGCGCCCGAGGCCCACTCCACCCCGGTCGCCAAGGCCAACGCCGACGCCGCCTTCGAGTCGGCGGCCTGCATCGGCTGCGGCGCCTGCGTGGCAGCCTGCCCGAACGGCTCCGGCATGCTCTTCACCGCCGCCAAGCTCACCCAGCTCTCCCTGCTGCCGCAAGGCCAGCCCGAGCGCTACACCCGGGTGATCGGCATGGTCGACGCGCACGACGAGGCCGGCTTCGGCGGCTGCACCAACGCCGGCGAATGCACCCCAGCCTGCCCGAAGGGCATCCCGCTGAACACCATCGGCCGGCTCAACCGCGACTACCTCGCGGCCACCGCCAAGGGAGCGAACAACACCCCCGGCTCCTGAGCTGCGCCGCACGACACCAGACCGCCGTATCCCGCTTTCCTCGGGGGTACGGCGGTCTTGCTTTTCTCGCGGCTGCGGGCTTTGGCCTCCGGCTCCGGCTCCGGCTCCGGGCTTCGGGCTTCGGGCTTCGGTTGCGGTGGGGCTGGGGCGACCGTCCCCGGCTACGGGCGCGCCGAGGTCCGGCAACCGCAGCGTCGGC
>NZ_JBEZEH010000207.1:0-12961 GCF_040648775.1 Micromonospora sp. NPDC049089 | reverse complement strand
GAGCGTCAGGGTCAGGTCCAGCTGATGCCACGGTTACGAACGCTGCGCATGCCCTTCTCCTCTCCCCTCGGTGACGGCCCCCGTGCCCGCCAGGTGACCTCAGAGTCGGCCACTGCCTGCTTCGGCGGTAGGGATGTCGGCGTTCGAAGTCGTTCGGGCTTGTTCGACCGGGCACTCGGACGTCACAGCTCTGGAGTCGGGTCGCCGTGACCACAGCGGCACGACAGCGAGAACAGCCACCAGCCCCGACAATCCGCTGAAACCGATCACCGTGGTGGCCGGCCACCGGTCGGCGCCCAGACCCGCGAGGACCATGGCCGTTCCCTGGAGCCCACTGAGGCCGGTGATGGCCACCCCGAACGCGCGTCCCCGGTACTGCGTCGGCACCGCCCGGCCGAACAACGCGTTCAAGGGGATGGCGAAGGCGCTCGCGGCTCCGGCCAGCACCAACAGCAGGAGCATCATCCACAGCGGAGGGACCAACCAGGCCACCGTCAGCACGCCGGCCGACATCGCGGCCAGCGGCAGGATGAGCCGTGGCCGGGCCGCCGGTGGACAGAACCGGGTGAGCGCGACCCCACCGAGGGACATCCCCAACGGCGCCGCCGCCAGCAACAGCCCGACGGTGCCGGCGCCGCCGCCGTACTGTCGGGCCAGCGGCGCCATCAACCCCTCGGCCGCGTAGGTGAAGGCACTGGCCATCCACAGGACCAGAACGTAGGACCGCAGCCGCGAATCGGCGAAGATCACCCGCAGACCGACCGCCCGGCCATGGCCCGCCGGGGCCGACCGCGTTCGAGGTGCCGCGCGGGAACGCACGCCGATCCCGATCAGCAGAGCCGAGACCAGGAACGTTCCGGCGTCCACCAGCAGGGCCCCGCGCAGCGACAGCAACGCCACCAGACTCCCGCCGACGGCGAAACCGACCACCTGCACCACCTGGGCGCAGATGTTGTCCACGCCGTTGGCCACCGCGTAGCGGTCGTCGTCGAGCACTTCCGGCATCAATGCCGCCCGCGCCGCCACGAACGGTGGCCGCATCAGGTTGACCACGAACAGGAGCACCACCAGGGCCGGCGCGGGGAGAGCCGGCAGCGCCGCCAGCGGGATGAGCGCCGCGCGGGCCAGGTCGCACGCGATCATCACGCTTCGCCGGGGGAACCGGTCGGCGAGACCGGACAGCAGCGGTCCACCGGTGAGCCAGGCCAGGTAGGAACTGGCGTAGGCGGCCGCCGCCAGTGCGGCCGAGCCAGTCTGGCTGAACACGAGATAGGCCACGGTCACGGCCGTGAGCTGGTCACCGGCCAGGGACAGCAGGTACGCACCGAACAGGTGGCGGTACTCGCGCACCGCGAACACCTCGGCGTACGTCGCGGCGCGCTCGGTCACGTCGCCCTGCCCCTCCCGCGCCGGCGGTCGTCTGGGCGCTCGGCGCAGACCGTATCCGCGTTCGCGTGGTCGCGGCCGGGAACGAGCGTTCGGACCTGTTCGGGTCCGTTCGCGACAGGTACGGACGGTCGACGCGGGAGGTGTCGACAGTGCTAGCCGGCGTGCAGCGAGTGCCGGTGGCCGTCGAGCGGGAAGGGCGGCCGGGCCGGCAACACCTCCTGGAACACGAAGCCGCACTTCTGCGCCACCCGGCAGGACGCCACGTTGTCCACCTGGTGCAGCAGGTCAAGACGCACCACGTCGGGGAACCGGTCGAACGCCCAGCGGCTCAGCGCGGTGACCGCACGCGGGGCGACGCCACGGCCGCGTGCCCATGACGCCGTCCAGTAGCCGACCTCCGGGGCTGGGCGCTCCGCCGTGACCCCCTTGAGCACCACGTTGCCCACCAGCCGGGCGCCGTCGGCCTGCTCTTCGACGACGGCGAAGGTGTACCGCCGCCCGTCGGCCCAGTCGCGCAGCGCGCCTTCCAGCCACCGTCGGGCCTCAGCGGCGTTGGTCACCGGAGCTCTGGTCCAGCGGCGCAGGACCGGATCCCGGTACGCCCGCACCAGCTCATCCAGGTCGTCGGCGCACCACTGACGCAGGGCGACACCCGGCGTCGAGGGCGTGTCGGGTGACCGCGATTCGATCAGCATCGGCACAGTCTGCCGTGGCGGTGGCCCGGCGGTCAGCCCCGACGGCGCCACCGCCGCCACCAGCTACGCCGGGGTCGGCGCGCGGGCGCCGGTACGTCCGCCGCTTCGGTGACGGTTGTGGTGACCTTGGGGCGGGCACGTTCGGCGCGCCAGCGGCGGATCACGTCCTCGGTGTTCACCGGGCGTACCGCGACCCGGGGGCCGTCGTCGGGGAAGCGCAGCCACGCCACGATCTGCGCGTTCAGCTGTCCCACGAAGTCGCGGACGGACTGTTCG
Source organism: Micromonospora sp. NPDC049089 (assembly GCF_040648775.1). Classification (NCBI taxonomy): domain Bacteria; kingdom Bacillati; phylum Actinomycetota; class Actinomycetes; order Micromonosporales; family Micromonosporaceae; genus Micromonospora; species Micromonospora sp. NPDC049089. The sequence goes on along the minus strand of NZ_JBEZEH010000207.1, from coordinate 10,601 downwards.
GTGGGCAGGTCACGGACTTCGTCGGGGACCTGCTCGATGCGTCGGCGCAGTTGCAGCGACGTGGGCAGGAGCAGGTCACTGGGGAGCGCCTCGCGCTCCAGGAAGCTCTTGATCCACCACGCCTCGTCATACGGCGCCCCCCGACCGGGGATCGGCTTTCCCATGCCGGGCAGGCGGTCGAACTCGCCGCGCTGAACGGCATCCTGGATCTTCGCCTCCACTGACGCTTTCCACGCCTCGGTCACCGTGCGGCACCTCCCTGGCCACCGTAACGCGCCGCCTGCGACCGGCGACACGCCCTTGCCAGGGGTCAGCACGCCCGCGACGGTGAGCATTCCCGCCGACGGTGCTGCCGTCGCGCCGAACGCGAGTGGATCACTGCGGATCGCAGGCCACGGCCTGTCAGGTGGCCCTGGGTGGGGACGTTCAGCCCGATTACGGTCGGTGAGGGATCCATCGGACGGGGGAAGCGTCATGGTGAGTACGGGTGCACTGCTGGGCATCGCGCTGGTGGCGTTGGGGCTGGTGCTCACGCCCGGCCCGAACATGGTCTATCTGGTCTCCCGCTCGGTGGCGCAGGGCCGCCGTGCCGGGCTCATCTCGCTGCTCGGGGTCGCCGCCGGCTTCGGCGTCTACCTGGTGGCGGCGGTCGCCGGCCTGGCCACCGTCTTCGTCCTGGTGCCGACGCTGTACGCGGTGGTGAAGCTGGCCGGCGCCGGCTACCTGCTCTGGCTGGCCTGGCGGACGCTGCGCCCGGGTGGGCAGTCACCGTTCCGTCCCGCGCCGCTGCCACCGGACCCGCCCCGGCGGCTGTTCACCATGGGCCTGGTCACCAACCTGCTCAACCCGAAGATCGCGATCCTCTACGTATCGCTGCTACCGCAGGTCATCGACCCGACGCGGGGGCACGTGGCCACGCAGAGCCTGCTGCTCGGTCTGACCCAGATCGTCGTGGCGCTGAGCGTGAACGCGCTGATCGTGCTCAGCGCCGGCGCCCTCGCGGGGTTCTTCGCCCGCCGGCCGGTGTGGTTGCGGGTGCAACGGTGGGTCACCGGCACCGCGCTCGCGGCGCTGGCTGTTCGCATCGCCGCCGACCGCTCGCGCGCTGCCGTCGCCACGCCCTGACCCGGGCGGTCAGCGCTCCCGGTGGCGGTCGAGCATCCCCGCGGCCAGCGGCGCGGCGTCCAGGTCACCGGCGGCGAGCCGGGCGGCGAGGGTACGGCGTACCAGCCGGTCGGCCAGCGCGGGCGCGTGCCGGCCGACGGCCATCTCCAGCCGACCGCGTGCGGTGGTCGCCACGTCCCGGGGCGCCCGCCGGGCGGTGGCGGTCCGCAGGATCGCCGCGACCACTCCTTCGACGGGCTCGGGGCGCGACACCCCTCGCAGGGACAGCCCGGCCTCGGCGGTGCTGTCGTGGATCGGTGAGGCGACCATGCTCGGGTAGACGACGCTGACCCCGACGTGGGTGCCCACCTCGTGGCGCAGCGCGTCGGCGTAGGCGACCAGGGCCCGTTTGCTCACCCCGTACGCGGCGGCGAGCGGCAGCGGCAGCACCGCCATCCGGCTGGCCACGAAGATCACCCGTCCGCGTGCGGTGAGCAGTGGCGGCAGCGCGGCGGCGGTGGTACGCCAGGCGGCGAGCAGGTTGACCTCCAACTGCTGACGGACCACCTCGTCGGGCGGCAACTCGGCCGGCGCGGGACCACCGACACCGGCGTTGTTGATCAGCAGGTCGAGCCCGCCGAGCCGGTCGACGGCGGCCCGCACCCCCGCCGGTACGGCGTCCGGGTCGGTCAGGTCGCAGGCCAGCACCGGCACGTCGCCGTCGGAACGGGCGTGCAGGTCGAGCCCGACCACCCGGGCGCCGGCAGCGCTCAGCGCGGCGCCGAGGTGGCGGCCAAAGGTCCCGCTCGCCCCGGTGACCAGCACCCGCCGACCGGTCAGCGATCTCGTCACCGCCCGGCTCCGCTCGGGGTGGGGCGGGCACGGCGGGTCCCGACGCTCAACTCCCGGGCCAGCTCGGCCAGGTAGACGTCGAAGTCCACCCGCATCGCCGGGCGGCGCTGACCCCAGCGGGCGGTCGCGGCCCGCAGTTCGGCCCGGCACGCGGCGCGCTGTCGGGCCGGGTCCGGCAGCGCGTACCGGCCGGCGAGGTGCGCCGCGATCAGCTTGGCCTGCGCCTCGACCAGGGGGAAGGCGGAGCCGGTGGACTGCATCAACCCGACGAAGCTCAGCCCGGGGGCGTCGGGGTGGAACACGTGCCGGTACAGCGGCAGGGTGTCGGCGCCTCCGGCGAGCAACGCCGGGTCGAGAAACGGGATATCCACCCGGTAGCCGGTGCACCAGATGATCAGGTCGACGGTGTCGCTGCGGCCGTCGGTGAACTCCACCCGGTCGCCGTCGAGGGCGGCGACGCCGGGTCGGGCCTCGACGTCACCGTGGGTCAGCCGCGACAGCAACCCGTCGGAGAGCGTCGGGTGGTCCTGCAGGAAGCCGTGCGTCGGCGCGGGCAGCCCGTAGCGGCTGGGGTTGCCGACGGTGGCGCTCAGCATCGTCTGGGTGATGCGTTGGCGCAGACGCCACGGCAGTCGGCGGGCCAACGCCCCGTTGAGGGTGTCCGAGGGTCGTCCCAGCAGGTACTTCGGTACCACCCAGACGCCTCGGCGCAGCGACAGCAGGGTGCGGGTGGCGGCGTACGACGCGTCGACGGCGATGTCCATCGCGGAGTTGCCGCCGCCGACGACCAGGACCCGCCGGCCGGCCAACTGCTCCGGACCCCGGTAGTCGTGGCTGTGGATCTGCTCGGCGGTGCAGGTGCCGGGGTAGCCGGGGTCGGGGAGGCGGGGCACCCGGTTGTGCCCGTTGGCGACGACCACAGCGTCGACGGTGACCTCGACCGGGCCCGTCGGGCCGCTGGCGGCCACCGTCCAGGTGCCGTCGGGGTGCTGGGTGACCCGCTGCACTGTGTGCCCCAGCCGGATGCTGTCGGCGAGGCCGAAGCGCGCGGCGTAGTCGGCGAGGTAACCGGCGACACGACTGTGGTCGGGGTAGTCGGGCCAGTCGGTCGGCATCGGGTGGTCGGCGAACTGGGTGCGACCACGGCTGGTGTTGAGGTGCAGCGTGCGGTACGCGGGCGAGTCGGGCGCCCCGTACACCCAGAGGCCACCGACCTGCTCGGCGGCCTCGAAACCCACCGTTGCCACGTCGACGTCGCGCAGTGCCTTGACCGCGGCGAGCCCGGCGGCGCCAGCCCCGATCACCGCCACCCGAGGTGGTACGCCCATTGCCGCCCCCATTAATCCAACGTCTGATGGATAATCGTCGCGTGGCGGCGGCCCGTCAAGGGGTCGGAGATCCATAGAGCCCGTCGAGCAGGCGATGCACGAACACCCGGAACTCGCGCCGTTCCCGAGCGCCGGGCGCGCCCGCGGCCAGCGCCACCACATGCCCGTGCGTCGCCCACACCAGACTGCGCACGGTGATGTGCGGGGTCGGCTCGGCCAGCGCGCCGGTCGCCGCGGCGGCGGTGAGCAGCTCCGCGACCAGCCGGTACAACGGGTCGGCGTAACGCTGGTCCAACTCGGCGTGCCGCTGCGGTTCCAACCAGCGGCGCAACCACAGCGCGGTGGTCTCGGGGCGGTCCTCCAGAAAGTCGACGAAGACGTCGACCAGCTCGTGCAGGGCCCGTCGCGCCGCGTCCGGACCCGCGTCGAGAGCGGCACGGGCCTGCTCGGCGGCCTCGGTCAGCACGTCCCGCTCGGCGGCGAACACCCGGGCGAAGCACGCGTCGTAGAGCGCTGCCTTCGTACCCGTGTGGTGCGCGACAGTGGCGACGTCGACGCCGGCGGCGGCGGCGACCTCCCGCAGCCCGACGGCGTCGAAGCCCCGCTCGGCGAAGAGCGCGGTCGCCGCGGTGAGCACCACCTCGCGGGTCGGCCGGGTCTCGTCGCGGCGGGGCCGACCCGGGCGGCGGCGGGGCATGGTCATGGCCGCCATTCTGCCCCTAGAATCCAGCGACCGTTGGATTGCGGAGAGGATGCGGCGATGACCGGGCTGGACCGGCGGCCCGCGGCCGCCACCGAAACGACACTGCCACGCGGCCCCCTGGCGGGATTCGCGGCCGGCTCGCTCGGCATGGGCGTCTGGGTGACAGTGCCCGGCCTGCTGCTGCTCTACTTCCTCACCGACGTGCTGGCCGTCGCGCCGTGGCTGGCCGGCCTGGCGCTGCTGCTGCCGAAGGTCGCCGACGTGCTGCTGCACCCGTGGGTGGGGCACCGCGCCGACGTCGAGCAGACCCGACGCGGCGACCGTCGTCGCCTGCTGCTGATCGGCTGCGCCCTGCCGGTCGCGTTCGCCGCGCTCTTCGCGGTGCCCGGCGGCCTGACCGGCACGCCGGCCGCCGCGTGGGTGGCGGTGTTCTTCATCGCCGGCAACCTGCTCTTCGCCGCCTACCAGGTCCCCTACCTGGCCACCCCGGCCGACCTGCGCATCGGTTATGACGAACGCACCAGGTTGATGGCGTTCCGGATGGTGGTGCTGACCCTGGGCATCCTGGTCTCCGGGCTGCTGGCCCCGCTGCTCACCGGCGGCGACGCCGCGACGCGGGGCGGCTACCAGCGGATGGGCGTGGTCCTGGCCGTGGGGATGCTGGTGGCCATGCTGGTCGGTGTCGCCGGCATCGCCCGGCTGCGCGGGTCCGCGCCGGCCAGCACCGCGCCCGGGCACGGCGGGTGGCGGGCGTTGCGCACGGCGCTGCGCGACAGGCAGTTCCGGTGGCTGGTCGCCGCGTACCTGGCGATGTCCACCACCACCCACCTGGTGCTCGCCGGGGTGCCCTACTACGCCGAGTACGAGCTGCGCGCCCCCGGCCTGACCACGGTGCTGGTGGCCGCGTTCGTGGCGCCGGCGCTGCTGGTCACCCCGGCCTGGCTGGTGGTGGCCCGACGCGTCGGCAAGCAGCGGGCGCTGCTCGGCGCGCAGGGCGCGTTCGCGATCGGCTCGCTGGTGCTGGCGGTGGGCCGACCGGCCGGCCTGCCGGTGCTCATCGGCGCGGTGGCGGTGCTCGGGGTGGCGTTCGCCGGCATGCAGCTGTTGCCGTTCTCGATGCTGCCCGACGTGATCCGCAACGCCGGCGGCACCGGGGCCGGCACCTACACCGGGGTGTGGACGGCCACCGAGGCCACCGGCGCGGCCCTGGGCCCGTACGCGTACGCGCTGTGCCTGACCGTGGGTGGTTTCGTGGCCTCGACGGCCGGTGAGTCGCCGGTGCAGCCCGACGCCGCGCTCGCGGCGGTCCGCTACGGCTTCGGGTTGCTGCCGGCGGTGGCGATGCTGGCGGCGGTGCTGCTGCAACGCCGCTACACCCTGGACGCGACGGCCCGGGCGGCGAGCTGATCGGCCGGCACTAGACTTCGCCCTCGATGGACGCCCAGCCCAGCACCACCGAGACCCGCCCGTGCGCCCACTGTGGAGCACCGGTGCCGCAGCGTGTCGGCGCGGGTCGACCGTTTCGCTACTGCCGCGACAACGACGGCGCCTGCCAGCGCGCCTCGCGCAACAGCCGGATGCGCCACCGCAACGCCCCCGGTCTGCCCGGGCAGGTGGCCCGCACCTGGGAGGCGGTGGATCGGCTCGACCAGATCGTCGAGACGTTGACCGAGTCGCTGCACGCCGAGTTGTCCCCGGTGGGAGTGCAGCGACAGCTCGCGCAGGTCCGCGCGGAGGCCGCCAGCGAGATCGCGGCGGCGCAGACCGAACGCGACGAGGCCCGCGACGACGCCGAGAACGCGGCGGCCGACGCGGCGCGCGCCCGCGAGCAGGCCCGCGAGGCCCGCGCCGAGGCCGACGACGCCCGCCAGCGCGCCGAGCTGGCCCAGCGGCAGAGCACCGCCGCCGACGAGCGGGCACAGCACGCCGAGGCCGCCCGCGACCAGGCGCGCCACGACGCCAGCGCCGCCGAGGCGCTGCGCGCCCAGGCCGAACGCGACCGCGACCAGGCCCGCGCCGAGGCGCGGGACCTGCGCACGGAGCGCGACGCCGAACGGCAGCGGGTGGCCGACCTGAGCGTGGAACGCGACGCGCTGCGCGCCGAGGCCGAACGGGCCAGCCGGGCCGCCGCCGAGGCGACCGAGCGGGCCGGGCGGTGGCAGGCCGAGGTGCAGGACGTCCGGCGCCAGATCGAGCAGTCGCGCGCCGACGCGGCGCGGACCCGCGCCGAGGCCGCCGACGCCGCCCGGGCGCGCGAGCAGGCCGACCGGGCCCGCGACCGCGCCGAGGTCGCCGCCCGGCAGGCCGACGACGCCCGGCAGGAAGCCGCCGAGGTCGCGGCGCGGCTGCGCGCGGAGGTGGCGGCCCTGGCCGCCCAGCGCGACACGCTCACCGCCGAGCTGACCGTGGCCCGGCAGGCCGCGGCGACCGCCGAGGGTCACCGCACCGCCCTGACGGTACGACTCGACGCCGCCGAGACCGATCGGGATCTCGCGCAGCGGCGGGTGGCGCAGCTCGGTGACCAGGTCAGCGACCTGGCGTTGGCGCTGGCCCGCCTCGGCGCCACCACTGCGAAGGACGCCACCTGACGATCGTGGCGCAACCTTCGGTAGGCTCAAGCGGTTAACCACCCCGGTGGCAGCGGACACGCACCGTCGTCCCGACCCGCCTGGGGATCACCTCACCGGGTGAGCGTCCCGGCCGGCTACCCTTGGTCCCGGCCCACCCGTGGACGCCTCACGCCCTCGGGCGGGAATGGCTCGACGGGGACGCACCGTTACACCCAGAAGACCAGCACCACGAACGAGGGGAAGTCGATCATGGGCGAGCGTATGCTGCGCGGAAGCCGCCTTGGCGCGGTGAGCTATGAATCCGACCGCAACACGGAGCTCGCGCCGCGTCAGACCCGCGAGTACCTCTGCGCCAAGGGCCACCAGTTCGAGGTGCCGTTCGCCGTCGACGCCGAGGTCCCGACGACCTGGGAATGCAAGTTCGACGGCAGCGTCGCCCGACTCGTCGACGGCAACGAGCCGGAGCAGAAGAAGGCCAAGCCGCCGCGTACCCACTGGGACATGCTTCTGGAGCGGCGTTCCATCGCCGAGCTGGAGGACATCCTGGAGGAACGCCTGCAGGAAGTTCGGACCCGCCGCGGCCGCGCCTGAGCCGCACGACGTACGACGACAGCGCCCCCGGGGGTTTTCCCCGGGGGCGCCGTCGTGTCTGCGTGTGGCGTGGTGTCAGTGCCGGCCGGGTTCGACGATCTCGCCCTCGATGGCGCGACCGCCGTCGACCACCACGGGCTGTTCCGGCTGCGGTGTCGGTTGCGGCGCACCCTGGCGCACCCGCACCGTGCGGGGCCCGAACAGGTCACCGGCGACCATCGACGACACCCGCCGCTCGGTGGCGCGGCGCACCCCGACGCGGGCCAGTCGACGCACCGGCGGCACCAGCAGCAGCAACCCGACCAGCCCACTGACCAGGCCGGGCACCGCCAGCAACAGTGCCCCGGCCAGCCCGACCAGCCCGTCGGTCACCTGCCCACCCGGGGGTTGCCCGGCCGACGCCGCGGCCCGGAACCCACGCCAGGCGCGCATCCCCTCGCGGCGCAGCAGGACCAACCCCAGCAGGGACGCGGCGAACACCAGCAACACCGCCGCGCCGAACCCCAGCGCCCGTCCCACGCCGACGAACACCGCCAGCTCCAGCACCACCGCCAGCAACAGGGCCAACGGTACGAACCTCAGTCCTCGGCGCATCTCACCTCATCGCCATTCCTGCGGACACCACGGACGTGTTCCGCTCATCCAGCATGACACGGCCGCGCCCACGGCCACCGTGCCCGACCCGCTCACGGCCACCGCGCCTGGCCGGTGGCGGTGCCGTGCAGGCCCCGGCGTACCGCCTGGCGCCGGTCGCGCACCCCCCAGGCGGTGATCCGCCACAGCGCCTCGGCCACGATCTTCGGGCTCATCTTGCTGTCGCCGCGCTCCCGCTCGGCGAAGGTGATCGGGACCTCCACGATCCGTACCCCGGCCCGGTGCGCCAGCCGCGACAGTTCCACCTGGAACGAGTAGCCCTGCGAGGTCACCGACTCCAGGTCGATGGCGTCCAACGCGCTGATCCGGTACACCCGGTAACCGCCGGTGGCGTCCGAGACGGGCATGCCCAGCGCCAGGCGCGCGTACAGGTTGCCGCCGCGTGACAGCAACAGCCGTCGCAGCGGCCAGTTGAGCACCCGCGCGCCGCTGGTCCACCGGGAGCCGATCACCACGTCGGCGTCGCGGGCGGCGTCCAGCAGCGCCGGAAGGTCCTCCGGGGCGTGCGAGCCGTCGGCGTCCATCTCCACGACCGCCTGGTAGCCACGCTCGCGCGCCCACCCGAAACCGGCCAGGTACGCCGCGCCGAGGCCCTCCTTGCCCTGGCGGTGCAGCACCTGCACGTGCGCGTCGCCGTCGGCGAGGGCGTCGGCGATCGCGCCGGTGCCGTCGGGGCTGTTGTCGTCGGCGATGAGGATCCGCACCGCCGGGGCGGCCCGCCGGACCCGGCCCACGATCACGGCGATGTTGTCGGCCTCGTTGTAGGTGGGGATCACCACCAGTACCCGGCCCACTCCGGGCACCTCGTCCGTGCGTCGGATCGTATCGGTCGCCTGGATCACGGTTCCTCCGCTCCCGCCGGCGTACCGGCTGTTGCTATCCGGGCCTGACCCGCTGCCGCCGGCGCAGCACCGCCGCGCCGACCAGGGCCGCCGCGGCCAGCGCGGCGAGCGCCACCTCGGGCCACCAGCCGACGCGGGTGGCGAGGGTGCGTCCGTCGTCGAGCCGCAACTGCCGCACCACGACCTCCCGGGTGTTGAACCCGGTGGCATCGCTTACCCGCCCGTCGGGTGCGACGAACCCGGACACCCCGACCGTTGAGGCCATCAACGCCGGCCGTCCGTGCTCCACCGCCCGCAGCCGCACCATGGCCATCTGCTGGCGGGCCTCTGCCACGTCGAAGGTGGCGTTGTTGGTCTGCACCACCAGCAGTTGCGCGCCGCCGGTGACGGTGTCGCGGACCACCTCGTCGTAGGCGACCTCGAAGCAGATCACGTCACCGAGCACGGTGGGGCCGGCGCGTACCACGCCCGGGGTGCTTCCGGGCACGAAGTCGTTGCGGATCAGGTCGACCTTCTTGCTGACCATCCGGGCCACGTCGCGCAACGGCACGTACTCGGCGAACGGCACCGGGTGGCGTTTCGTGTACAGCTGCTCGAGGTCCGCGCCGGTGCCGGGGTGCCACAGGATGCCCGCGTTGCGGACCTGCCCCGCGTCGGGGCCCAGCAGCACCGCGCCGACCAGGATCGGCGCGCCGATGGTGTCGGCGGCCTGGGAGATGCGCGCCCCGGCGGTGGGGTTGCGTAGCGGGTCGATGTCGCTGGAGTTCTCCGGCCACACCACCAGGTCGGGTCGCCGCTGTTGCCCGGAGGCGACCCGCTCGGCCAGTTCGATGGTGGCGTCGACGTGGTTGTTGAGCACCGCCTGCCGTTGGGCGTTGAAGTCCAGGCCCAGCCGGGGCACGTTGCCCTGCACGATCGCCACTGTCACGTCCGCGCCGGACCCGGCGGAGGCGACCGGCACCAGCAGCGCCCCGGCGGTCAGCGCGACGGCCACGACGGCCGGTACAGCCACCGGCGCCCAGCGACGCCCCGCGGCACCCCCGGCGCGTGCGGGGCCGTCCAGCGGGCTGTCAGCGCCCGGCACGGCGTCGCTCGCCGTGGTGGTGGGCTCGGGTGCGTGGTGCTGGGCGGTGACCCAGCCCCGCCAGACGGCGGTGACCAGCAACCCGCCGATGAGGGCCACGACGAAGGTGACCAACGGGGCGCCGCCCAGCGCGGCCAGCCGCAGCAGCGGCGAGTCGTCCTGGCTGAACGCCAACCGCCCCCACGGGAACCCGCCGAACGGGGTGCGGTCGCGCAACGCCTCCTGCCCGACCCAGAGCAGCCCGGTCAGCGCCGGCCACGCCCAGCGGGCCCGGTCGACCAGCGGCGACACCCAGGCGGTGGCGGTGCCCAGCAACGCCACGTAGCCGGCCTGCAGCAGCGTCAGCAGCACCCACGGCAGGTAGCCGGTGTGCAGGTTCGTCCAGGCCAGCAGCGGGGCGAAGAACGCCAACCCGGTCAGGAAGCCCAAACCGGCGCCGGCGCGCAACCGCCGCCGGTGCGCGGCGGCGGCCAGCAACGCCACCCCGACCGGCGCGAGCGGCCACACCCCGTACGGGGGGAACGCCACCAGCAGGGCCAGCCCGGCGGCCACGGCCAGGGGCACGGCGACCCGCAGCGGCAGGGGCCGACCCACGACGGCAGGGACGCTGATCACCGTGGGGGCGGGTGTCTCATCCCGGTCCAGCATCGTCACCGCAGCTTCACCTCGATCACCCGGCGAAGGCTACCCGCCTGACGGTCCCGCTGGCCGGGCCCCCTGTTCGCCGATCTTGCACTTCCGGTGCCGACACAAGGGGCATTCCCGCCCACATCAACGACACAAACCGCAAGATCGCCGGCCCTGACGAGCGCATCGAAGCCGGCGATCCGCGACCAGGTGAAGTCGTCGCCGGGCGCGTCCCCCTCGCCCTTG
>NZ_JBEZEH010000206.1:0-13083 GCF_040648775.1 Micromonospora sp. NPDC049089 | reverse complement strand
CGCTGCTTACCCGGCCGGCCGCGGTTCATCCGTGGCCGGCCGGTCCGACCGGTACTCCTTCGTGGGCTTGCGTGATCCCGATGTCGTGGAGCCGTTCGCTCAGTGCCGGGGTTTGTGCGCCCGGACCAGGATGCGTTGGGCGTGGGCCACGAACGGCCCGTGGCGACGGATGTGGTCGTGCAGATCGGCGAGCCGGGCCCGGTAACGGTCCACGGTGAAGTCCGGCACCGTCCAGATGACTTTGCGGAGGAAGTGCACCACCGCTGCCACGTCGTTGAAGGTGGTCGGCAGCGCCTCGTGCCGCAGCTCGTCGATGACCAGGCCGGCGGCTCGCGCGTCGGCGGCGGCGCGGGCCGGGCTGCGTTCGTCACTGATCTCGCGGGGACCGGTGAGGAACTGGGCCAGCTCCCGGTTGGACCCGGGGCCGATCTGCTGGGCCAGGTACCGCCCGCCGGGAGTGAGCACCCGTGCGATCTCGTCCCAGAGCACGACATTGGGATGCCGGCTCACCACCAGGTCGAACGTCTCGTCGGGAAACGGGAGCGGAGCGTCCTCGGCAACGTCGACCACCCGCACGCCGCGCGGTTCGAGCGCGCGTCGGGCCAGTTGGAGGTTGGGCGGCCAGTGTTCGGTGGCCACTGTCAACGGGGGGAATGCCGGCACCTCGGAGAGCACCTCGCCGCCGCCGGTCTGGATGTCCAGCGCGGCGCGGGCAACCCTCATCTGGGCTGTCATGAGTTTCAGATATCCCCAGGACGGCCGCTGTTCTGTCGCGCGGCCGTCGAACCAGGAGAAGTCCCAACCGTCCACGGACGCGTCGACGCCTTCTCGGAGCAGATCCTGGAAGGTCGCCGTGTCCTGCATTGCGTCAGGCTGACAGGCGGCAGTGGTGATGGCAAGCGGATGTGTCCCGTGTCGGCGCAGGGTGCATGCAATGACTCCTGTCAGTGATCTGACACCAATTCCGAACGATCTTTCGGTGAGAATTTGTCACGTGGCGGATCTCCTTCGTTTCGAAACTGATCAGGGCGTTCTCCTCGTCGAGGAACACGCTGGCACCGATCTGGAACGGGTTGGTCTGCTCGACCGGATCCGCCCCGCCCGGGAGACGCTGGAAACGGCACTGGCCCACATCAAACCCGCGCTCGACGCGGCGCTGGGCGTGGTCCGCGGGGTGGCGGTGCGCCCCGATCAGGTGGAGGTCGAGATCGGCGTCACCCTCACCGCGGAGGCTGGTGCCGTCGTCGCTCGCACCAGCGCACAGGGCCACCTCAAGGTCAAGCTGATCTGGACCTCGCCCGTCCCCGCACTGCCGTCGCCGGATGAGGACGGGCCCGACGCGCAGGAGAACGCCGCGCATGACTGAGCGCAACGTCGGCCTCCGCCCTCCGGCCGCCCCGGCCGAGTGGTTGGCGTTGGCGGAGCACGGATGACCGGCACCCGGTCGCTCGCCGGCCGGGTGCGGATACTCGGTGGCCAGTCCTCGTCGGTCGTCGGCGCGGGCATCCAGTTGACCACTGACCTGGTGCTGACCTGCTGGCATGTGGTCGATGACGGCACCGGGACCGGCCCGCCCGAGGTGCTCGTCGACACACCGAGCCACCCCGGCACCCGGGTCGCCGCCGAGGTGACCTGGTCCCGGGGCGTCGGCCCGGCCGGCGACGGCGACCTGGCGGTCCTGCGTTGCACCACACCGCTGCCGTCCGCCCCCGCCACCCTGGCCGATCGTGGCGACGACGAGTTCGATGTGCGGATCGTGGGCTTTCCGGCCAACACCCCGGCGTCCGTCATGGTGCTGGCGCGGGCCGTCGGTCCGGTCGACGTCGGCACCGGATGGCGTCAACTCGACCGACTTTCCCCTGCCACGGCCGGAATCGACAGGGGGTTCAGCGGTTCCGGGGTGTACGCGTCGGATGGCGCCGTGGTGGGCATGGTGCTGGCCCGCGCGAGCGTCGGCCAGCAGCTGGTCGGCTGGATGTCGCCCGTCGGGCAGTGGCGCACCCTGCTGCCGCCCGGCCTGTTGCCGCCTGCCCTGCTGCCGCTCGGCCCGCTGGCGGCCGACACCCGGGCGACGCCTCGACCGGCGCCCACGCCGCTCTCATTCGCGCAGAAGATGGCGCTGGCCCGACTGCTGGAGGAAATCCCAATACTCCGGCACCCCGACAGTCGTCAATTGGTCATTCAGTCGCTGCCGCCGCACATCGGTCGGATGGTGAGACCATTCGGGCCGTTGGGTCTCGACATGTTCGGCCTGATTCGGACGGGCTTAGAATACGAGGACGGGATCGCGGCTCTCTATCGCGTTCTGCTGTTGACGGAAGGGCCGGCGAGTACGCCACTGCGGGCCTTCCGTGACCTTGCCGAGAGCCTCGGTCTGCTGACGGGTACGGAGGACAATCGGTGACGACGCCCCGGATGCCGAGCGCCCAGGTGCAGGCCATCTGCGACGCACTGCTCTCGATGAGTTCGATCAATGACGGGAACACCCGTTCGCTCTACCTCGACGAGGTCGAGGGGGAGCTGCGCAAGCGACTGTCGGTGCCCCGGCACTCCGAGGTCCGGTACGACGTCTACCGCATCGTGCGCGCCTGCGCTCAGGAACCCCGGGGCGTGTCGATGCTGTTGCAGGTCATCGCCAACTTCCATCCGGGCGCCAGCGCGGTCACCTCCGCCCAGCAGATCTACCTCTCCTGGCTCCTCGCGCAGTTGCTCGCGGACGTCCCGCCCGAGGTGCTGACCGACGCCGTCACGGCAGTCGCGGATCATCCGCTGTCAGCGGAGGACCTGCCCGACCTGGTGGAGGCCGTCGGCTGGCAACCGGTGGGTGACTGGCAGGTCCCGGCCGTCGTGGCGCTGGCGGGCCTGGTCCTCGCCGGCATCGAGTCGGACAGCAAGCCGCTCGAGCAGTGGTTGCGGGAGGCGGCAGCGGTCCTTCGGCTCACCACCGCCGACCTCGACGATCTGCGCGTGGCTGCGAAGACGCACTGGACGTCGCTACGATCCCCGCACCAGGCGGCACCGGCCGAGGCCGGTGGAGAGGAACCTGAATCCGACATGCGCAGGACGATCATCATCGAGGAGACGACGCCCCAGCGATCCCGAACTCTCATCCGGGGCGGCGTCCCACCGCGCAACCTGTACTTCACCGGCCGGGAGAAGCAGCTCGTCGCTCTCGACGAGCTGCTGTCGTCACAGCACCGGGCCTCGGTGCTGCCGGAAGCGGCGCTGCGCGGTGTCGGTGGGGTCGGCAAGACCCAGCTCGCTGTCGAGTTCGCCTACCGGTACGCGGACCGTTACCAGCTCATCTGGTGGATGGCCGCGGAGGATCTCACTGCGCTGCGTACCTCGATCGCGGCCCTCGGCGAGCGGCTCGGCCTGGCCGCGAGCGCCAGCCTGGAGCAGACCGTGCGGACGGTCCTCGACTCGCTGTCGACGAGTTCGCTCAGTTGGCTGCTGGTCTACGACAACGCCGACGACCCGCACGAGTTGGCCCCGCTCATGCCCTCGTCGAACCTCGTCGGCGAACGCGGCCACGTCCTCGTCACGTCACGGAACATGGCCTGGTCGGCGAGCGCCCTGACCCTGGACGTCGACGTGTTCACCCGAGCCGAGAGCGTGGAACTGCTGCTCAAGCGGCGTCCCGCGACCAGCCCCGACGACGCCCGCCGGCTCGCCGCCGAGCTCGGCGACCTGCCACTCGCCCTGGAACAAGCCGTCAGTTGGTTGCTCACCATGCTGTCGTCGGTCGACGAATACCTCGTCGACCTCAAGGAACACGCTCGGGAGCTGCTGGGCGAGGGGCAACCCCGGCAGTACCGGGGCACCGTGCTGACCGTGGTGTCGATGGCGCTCGCCGCGGTACGCGAGCAGAACCCGGCCGCCGCGCAGCTGATCCAGCTGCTCGCCTTCCTCAGCCCCGACCCGGTTCCGATGCGCCTGCTCTGGGAGGGGCGCCGCGCCGGGTTGGACGAACCGTTGCGCACCAGCCTCCAGGAGCGCAACGACATAGCCCGGGCCATCCGGCAACTGGCGTCGCTCGGGCTCGCCAAGGCGGACAATGCCAGCCGGCACGTACAGGTGCACCGACTGGTGCAGGCGGTCATCCGGGAAGGGCTCGCCGAGCAGGGCGACGACAGCCCGCTGACGAACGCCCGCCGGCTGCTCGCCGCCGCCAACCCGGGCTTTCCCGACGACCGCAGCACCTGGCCCCGCCATGCCGACATCGCGCCGCACGTCCGTGTCGCCGGTCTGATCCACGGTGACATCGACGCCCGCCGGACGGCGATGGACCAGCTGCGCTACATCTACAACCTGGGTGACTTCGAAGGCTGTCGGGACTTCGCGGAGGAGATCCTGGCCGCCTGGGACCAGCCCGGTCCGGACGGCCAGCGCAGCGGCGATCCGCTGACCCTGCTGGCGATGCGACGGTACGCGGACGCCCTGCGGCTGCTCGCCGACCCGCGCGCGGCCACGTTCGGCCTCGAAGCGCTGGAACGGATGCGGACGAGCCTCGGTGAGGAACACGAGTACACGCTGGGCGCGGCGAACAGCGTCGGCGCGGACCTGCGGCGCCTCGGCGACTTCGCGGCGGCGGCCGACCTGGACGGGCGCAACCTCGACGTGCACCGCCGGGTGCTCGGCGACGGGCATCCGAGCACGCTGCGGGTGATGAACTCGATGGCGATCAACCTTCGCCTGAGCGGTGACTTCGAAGGGGCGTACGAACTCAACCTCGAAGTGGCGCGGCACGCCGGTGCGGCCGCGGAGGACGGCACCTATTCACTGGTGCTGGCGCAGGAGGCCCAGGCCCGCGACCTCTACCTCCTGGGCCGGTACTCCGACGCCCTGGAACTGCTGGACAGCTCCCTGCCGGTGCAGCGGTCGCTGCTGGGCGCGGAGCACCTCACCGTGCTGCGCGCCACCTGCATCCACATCGCCTGCCTGCGCAAGACCGGGCGGCTCGACGCCGCCGTGGCCGAGGGCGCGGCCAACTACCGGCTGGTGACCCGCCGATTCGGGACCGATCACGTGCTGGCCGCGGAGGCGGGCATGACCTGCGCCAACGCCATGCGCGCGGCGGGCGACGCGACCCAGGCGTACGCCCTGGCCGCCCAGGGGCACGCCACCTTCCGAGCCGTCTTCGGGGAGCGGCATCCGGTCACGCTCTGCGCCGCTGTCAATCTCGGGGTGATCCTGCGGGCTCGCAACTTCGACCGGGAGGCGCGGGAGTTGGGTGCGGCCACCTTGCAGGCGATGGGCGAATCGTTGCCGCCCACCCATCCGTACCTGCTGAGCGCGCGCTCCGCGCAGGCGATCAACCTGGTCCGGTCACACCGGCTGGAGCAGGCGCAGGCGCTCTCCGAGGCGATCCTCGAGGATTCACGTCGCCTGCGTGGTCCGGGGCATCCGTACACGCTCTACTGTGCGGTCAACGCGGCGGTCGACCTGATCGAGGTGGGCGAGGAGGCTCGGGGCCGCGAGCTGCTCGACGAGGCTGCCGCGGCGCTGGAGGCGTTGTTCGGGCCGGACCACCCGGAGGTGGACGCCGCGCGCGGTCAACGGCGCATCGAGTGCGACATCGAGACCGTCGGGCTGACCTGACGCCTCACCCACCGGTGGCGGCCGTTCATCCGGTGGGGATCGTCGGTCGGCGGGTGCGCTCGGCTTCTGCCACCTCCCACCGCCCGGCGGCGTCGGCGGACGCCGGGACCGGCACGGCGGCCAGTCGGTCGATCCGTTCGGCCAGGCAATCTGCCCAGAGCCGCCCGGCCGAGGTGAGACTTCCGGCCCGGGCGAGCTCGACCAGGGCGCGCTCCAACTGTGCGCGTACCACAGCGAACCGCGCGGTGGCCTGGGCCGTCAGCTCCGGATGGGCGCGCAGCGCGGCCCACACCTCGGCGACGGCGGTGAACGCGTAGGTGCCGTGCAGCAGCCCGCCGATCGGACGTGGGTCAGGACGCCAGGGCGCGAAGTACCGCTCCGGGTCGACGGGTTCGTGCAGCCGGACCAGGCCGAGGACAGCGTTGAGTTTGCTGTGTTGCAGCTCGTGCACCATCGTCACGGCCAGATCCACCGGGTCGAGGTTGGCGTCGGCGGCCAACGCCCCGAAGGCGTCGGCGTGCGTGACACTGTGCCCACGCTCGGTGCCGTCGGCCAACGGTACGAAGGTGCTGATCCCGGCGGCCACCTCGGCGGCGTGCGTCGGGGCGTACCCGACGAGCAGGTGCCAGGCGTGCCCGACGGACCGTTCCAGCTCCGCGGCCTGCGGCGCGGAGAGCCGGGCGGCGACCGGCAGCCCGAAGCAGTCGCGGTAGGGGTCCAGGTCGTCGACGCGGAGGTCGAGGGTGACCGACTGGTCGGTGAAGCGCCACCAGCGGGTGGGCGTCCACCGGCGCCCGTTCAGGTCGGCCGGCGTCACCGTCGTGCTGCCACCGTGTCGACGCAGCACCCCGAGGCCCGGCACCGGCACCAGGCCCGCACGCGGCGTGACCTGCACCGCCGCGTCCGACAGTCCGCTGAGGGCGGCCGCCGCGAGCGCCGCGAACGGAAGGTAGTCGGGTCGGCCGGTGGCGCCGTGCCGGACCCGATCGATCGCCCAGACGGCCAGCCACGGGTGGTCGAGCAGCACGTTCGCGGCGGTGGGGTCGAGGCGGTGGGCGTGGCCGAGCAGGTGCGCCGACGCCGCCAAGGCGTCGTCGGTGTCGGCGAGGCTCTTGAGGACGAGCATCGTTCGGTTGCGTTGCGCGCGCCGCAGAGCGCGGACGGCAGCCGGGCCAGCCCCACCGTCGGCCAGGCGGGTGAACTCCGAGCGGGTCAGCTGGAGTCGGCGCCGGGGTCGAGGAAGCTGTTCCAGCCGGTCAGCGTCGTCTGCCGGGGACTCTTCAGTGTCGCGACCAGTTCCTCGATCCATCGGGCCAGTTCCGGATCCTCGTCGCGTAGCAGGTGGCTCAGACCCTGCGTCAACACGTCGACCACAACGAGGTGATCAGGTGCGGGTTGCTCAGTCATCGATGTCCCGGGTCGGCGCAGGCGTGCTGACATGAAAACACGTCAACGTCTGTGATCACCATCGGCTTACCGTCCGTCACCGCGGGTCGCGTCATGGGCCGTACCGCCGCCGGCTGCTGCCGGCGGCGGTACGGGACCCGCGGGTCAGCCGGCGGCGGCCTCGGCGGCGGCGTAGTCGCGGGCCACCCGGACCATCTCCACCAGCCCGTGGGCGTACTCCTGGGATTCGCCGTGCGCCTCGTCGAACGGCGGCTGGAAGCCGACGCCCTCCCACTGGTTGGTCGCCGGGTTCCACAGGTCGTTGCCGACCTCGAAGTCCCAAGCGAAGATGCCCAACTCGTAGTAGAGCTGGTCGGCCGAGTTGCCGGCGGCCGAGTAGAGCACGTCGGCGACCGGTCCGGTCTGTGACGGCCAGGTGACGGTGCCGCGCTCCTGGGCGATGGCGCCGACGATCCGCCGGGCGCTGTTGAGGAACAACGTCGACTCGTCGATCGACGGTCGAGGCAGGGTGACCCTGCCGTCGGCCCGGTACGCCCCCGGCGGCCACATGAAGTACCCGCCGTAGGAGTGCACGTTCATCGCGAACTTGATGTTCGGGTGGTCCTGGGCGAGCGCGATGACGTTGCCGCTCTCCGCCTCGGACAGCTCCGCCGTGCCGGCGTAGTTGCCGGAGAGGCAGTTCGCGCTGGCCCCCACGTAGCCGTCGAAGTACGACCCGACGGTGTAGTTGCGGTTGACGTCGACGCCCCACGAGGTGCGGTACTTCGGGTCCCGTGCCGATCCCTCGCAGTGGTTGACCAGGTTCTTGCGCTGGAAGTTGTAGTCGTTGAACGAGTAGTTCGCGCCGTCCGGGTTGACCACCGGGATGACGAAGATGTCGACCTGCTCCAGCAGCTCACGGGTGGCCGGGTCGGTCCGGGCGTTGGCCAGCATCCGCTCGGCGAACTCCAGCGTCACCAGCGGGGTGGCCCATTCCCGCGCGTGTTCCTGGGAGTACGCGAGCACCCCGACCCGCGAGCCGTCCCGATGCACGCCGAGGCGCAGCGCCTGCACCGTCCACGGCCGTGCCGGCACCTCGGTGCCCTGGAGGCCGTCGTCGAGTCGGGTGGGGCCGGCGACGGGCATCGGCAGCCCCGCCGAGCCGTCCTCGACGGCGGCCCGGAACCGGTCCGGCTGACGGGCGTTGATCGCCGCCGCGACCTCGTCGGTGGTGCTCACCGTCTTGCCGGCGGTGTCGGTGGCCAGTGACACGGTGAGGACGCGGTCGCGGTAGCCGACGGTCAGTGGGCGGTTCGCCCGGCCCGGGTCGACAGTCCGCACCTGTACGCCGTTC
Source organism: Micromonospora sp. NPDC049089 (assembly GCF_040648775.1). Classification (NCBI taxonomy): domain Bacteria; kingdom Bacillati; phylum Actinomycetota; class Actinomycetes; order Micromonosporales; family Micromonosporaceae; genus Micromonospora; species Micromonospora sp. NPDC049089. The sequence continues at coordinate 4,742 of NZ_JBEZEH010000206.1, read as the reverse complement.
ATGTTCTGGTCGCCGAAGCGGACCGACTCGACGACCAGGGCGGCCACCGCCGGGTCGCCCAGGTAGCCGGCCGCGTTGCGTCGGTATCCCTGGGTCTTGTTCGGCAGGTCGATCACGTCCACCAGGTCCCGGTACTGGCGGGCCAGCCGCTTGATCCGCGCCTGGATGTCCACCGGCGTCAGGTACGCGTCGATGAAGTCCTTCTGGTAGCCGGCCGGCAGCGGCGGCGGAGAGGCGTTCGGCCAGAGCGTCGGGGTGATCGCCCTGCTGACCCCGCCGAGGCTGGAGGTGGCGCTCAGCTGAACCGGCCGGCTCGGCGCCGGCTGGGGGAGCGCGTAGTGGTACTGGTACTCGCCGGAGTCCTCGAACCGGTACAGCGGGAACGAGCCGGTGGCACCGTCCGCCGTACGCCAACTGACGGTGATCTCCACGTCCGGGTCGTCGGTGGCGGTGGTGGCCACCTGGGCCTGAAGGAAGGTCTGTCCGGTCGTGGTCCACCAGTACGCCTGCTGCACCTGGAGGGTGTCCACGGCAGTGGCGCTGGCGGTGGACCGCTGACCCGCGGCCGGAGCGCGCAGCCCGGCGGCGGTGCGGGCCTGAGCCGCGCGGACGCTGTCGGTGTAGTGCCGGTTCCCGTCCCCGGCGCGCTGCACGACCTGCACGGCCGTCGCGCCCTGCGCGGTCAGTTCGCCGAGCTGCGTGCCGCTGAGCACCAGGTCGGCGATGATCCGGCCGTCCCGCGTCCGGGGCCGGTTGGCCAGGTCCGCGCCGGTGGCGACGAGCCGGTCCAGCTGGGCCTGATCGCGGAGCTGAACCCGGACCACTGCGGTTTCGGTGGCGCTCAGGGTGATCGGGGCGGCCGGGGCGGCGGGTGCGGCCGCGCCGGAAGCCGGATGGGACAACACTGCGCTGAACAGGATCACTGTGGTGGCGGCAGCTGTCCACCGTCGTCGGACGATCATGTGCCCTCCTGTGACGGACGTCGATGTGTCTGGTCCTTACACCAGTGCACAGATCGACACCTGTCAAGAAGGGCGGTGCCTCGCCCCTGCGGCGAGGGTGACCGGACCTCAGCGCGTTCGGCCTCGGGTGAGGTGTCCCGCTTGTTCTCGCACGTCGTGATCGTTGCCCACGCTTGTAGCCCTCGGGCGTCGTTCGGCGTTGATCCCCGTGACATCTGCGCGAGTTCCGGAGCAACCCTCTGAGCCAGACCCCGCGTGACTAACTCGAAACGGGGATCGGAGGCCTGAATGAGCGATCGCGACGAGGCGTTCGCCGAGTACTTCACGGCAAGGTCCGGTGCCATGCGCGGCACCGCGTACCTGCTGTGCGGCGACTGGCACCGTGCCGAAGACCTGGTCCAGACCACGTTCGTCAAGCTCTACCGGGTCTGGAACCGGATCTCGCGGCACGAGGTGCTCGACAGCTATGTGCGCCAGATCCTGATCCGGACCTTCCTCGACGAGCGCCGCCGCGGCTGGTGGCGGCGTGAACGGGTGGGTGGCGAGGACGCCGAGCAGGCGGCCCCGTCCGACTCGCCGGAGAGCCGACTGGTGCTGCTGCAGGCGCTGGCCCGGGTGGCACCGCGTCAGCGGGCCGTGCTGGTTCTCCGGTACTGGGAGGACCTGTCGATCGAGGACGTCGCGGCGTTGCTGGAGTGTTCTCCGGGGACGGTGAAGAGCCAGGCGGCACGCGGGCTCGAGACCTTGCGCGGCCTCCTGGCACCCACCTACAGCGGGATCGAGATGGGGGAGCGATGAACGAGCAGGAGTTGCGCGAGGGGCTGCGCAGCGAGATGGCGGAGACAACCCCGCCACCACCATTGAGTACGACAGCCGCGCTCGGCGCGGCACGGCGGACGCACTTCCGCCGACGGGCGCTGTTGGCGTCCCTCGGTTCGGCGGCTGTCGTGCTGGCCGTCACCGGCTTCGCGGCCGTCGCCACCCCGGACGGCCACGTCTACCAGCCGGCGGGCCAGGGCCCACTGGCTTCTCCGGACACCAAGGAACCGTGGCCGACCGGGCCGGACGGGCAACCGCAGGAGGACCGGACCGCGCGGGCCGGGTCCAAGTACGACCAGGGGGTTCACCTGCTCACCGAAGCTGTCTCGGTCATACCCTCCGGCTACAGCACGCCGGAGGACCCGCCGAACCAGTCCGCCGAGGAGCGGACGCTGCGGACCCACCAGGCGCAGTTCGAGGACAAGGTGGACGGCGTCGACGTGTGGAGCTATTCGTCCTCGGTGGCAGTGGCCCAGGGTGAGGGCACCGGGCGCGTGATCGTCGAGGTGCACGCTGCCGGCAACCCGCTGCCGACCGAGCCGTGCGACCTGGCCCAGAAGTTCTGGAGCATGCGGGGCGAGTGCCAGGTCGAGACCGTCGGCGCCATGCGGGTCGGCGTGGTGGTCCGACCGACCGACGACGATCGGCTCGACCAGTGGTCGGCGTACCGGCACCCGGACGGCGTGGTGGTCTTCGTGGCGCAGGCCGCGCGGCTGGACGAGAGCCGGCCGGGGTTGACGAAGCTGCCGTTCTCCGTGCCGCAGTTGGCTGCCCTCGCGGCAGACGAGCGGTTCCACCTGAAGTGATACGGCGACTCGGCCTCGCCGAGTGGGCCCAGGTGCCGCCCCCGTGCGGGCCACCTGGGCCTTCGTGCGTGGAGCGGGCGACGAGAATCGAACTCGCGTAGTCAGTTTGGAAGACTGAAGCTCTACCATTGAGCTACGCCCGCGTGCATCCCGCCGAAACGGGACGCGCCCCTAGCGTACCCAATCCTGTTGCCCGACGCGTAACCGCGTCACCGCCCCGCGGCGTCGCGTCGTCCGCGACCCGGCGGCACCGCGACCCGGCGGCACCGCGACCCGGCGGCTCCGCGACCCAAGATCCGCGCAACATCCGGGATGTAGTGGCCTCGCCGCGCGCGGAGACCACCACATCCGTGAAGTTGTGCGGATCTTGGCGGTACGGGAGTGGGGGCTAATGGTAATTTTCGGGTGATGTGTCCGGGTGGGGGATGCCCCGGCACCGACTGAGGCGTGGCGACGGCATAGACTGCACGTCGCCACGGGGTGTGGCGCAGCTTGGTAGCGCACTCGCTTTGGGAGCGAGGGGCCGTGGGTTCAAATCCCGCCACCCCGACTGTCGTCCGCGGCCGGGCCGCCCCGGGTGCCGCCCAGTGCGGCTCCCGGGCGATGCCGGAGCGTCAGGCCGGCTCGCCTACACTCGATGGGCTGAATCACGCCCAGACTCAACTGAGATCCGTCAAGGAGTACGCCTGTGAAGAGCACCGTCGAGACTCTGAGCCCGACGCGCGTGCGGCTCGCCATCGAGGTGCCGTTCGTCGAGCTCGAGCCGAGCCTCAAGAAGGCGTACCGGGAGATCGGTTCGCAGGTCCAGGTTCCGGGCTTCCGCCGGGGCAAGGTGCCGACCGCGGTGATCGACCAGCGGGTGGGCCGGGGCACCGTCCTCAACGAGGCGGTCCAGGAGGCCATCCCGGAGAACATCCTCGCCGCGGTGCGCGAGCACGACCTGAAGACGCTGGGGCGCCCGGAGGTCGAGATCACCGAGTTCAACGACGGTGACTCGCTCAACTTCACGGCCGAGGTCGACGTCCGCCCGGAGATCACCATCCCGGACGCGAGCACCATCGAGGTGACCGTCGACGAGCTGCAGATCGACGAGAGCGAGATCGACGAGCAGGTGAAGAACCTGCGGGAGCGTTTCGCGACCCTCAAGACCGTCGAGCGGGCCGCCGCTGAAGGCGACTACGTCCAGATCGACCTGAACGCCACCGTCGACGGCGAGGACGTGCCGGGCGGTCAGGCGAGCAACATCTCCCACGAGGTGGGCAGCAAGCAGCTCCTGCCGGGCCTGGACGAGGCCGTGGTCGGCCTCGCCGCCGGTGACGACACCACCTTCACCACCCAACTGGTCGGCGGCGACTTCGCCGGCCGGGACGCCGACGTGGCGGTGACCGTGCGCACGGTCAAGGAGAAGGAGCTGCCGGAGCTGAACGACGAGTTCGCCCAGATGGCGAGCGAGTTCGACACGATCGAGGAGCTGCGCGGCGACCTGCGCAACCGGGTAACCCAGGGCAAGCAGGTCGAGCAGATCTACGCCGCTCGGGACAAGGCCCTGGCTCAGCTCGTCGAGGCCGCCGACATCCCGGCCCCGGAGGGTGTCGTCCGCGAGGAGGTCGACAGCCGCAAGCAGGCGATGGTCGACCAGCTGGAGCGGATCGGCGCCTCGATGGAGGAGTACCTCGCGGCCGAGGACAAGACCGAGGAGCAGATCGACGCCGAGCTGACCGAGGCGGCGACCGAGGGCGTCAAGGTCCAGCTCCTGCTGGACACGCTGGCCGACGCGGAGGACGTTCAGGTCTCCGACGACGAGTTCGGGCACGAGATCGTGCACCGGGCGCAGCGTGCCGGGATGGCCCCGCAGCAGTACTACGACCAGCTGGTGCGCTCCGGCGCGGCCGCCGCGGTCTTCGGCGACGTGCGGCGGGGCAAGGCGCTCGCGGCCGTCATGGAGAAGATCACGATCAAGGACTCGGCCGGCAACGGGATCACCCTCGACGCGCTGCGCGCCGCCAACGAGGCGGAGCACAACCACGACCACTGATCGTCGGGTGCGGCCGGCGGGCCCCCCCGCCGGGCGCCGCGGGGGCGGGGGGGCGCCCCGGGGCCCCGCGCCGCCCACCCAGCCCCGGGGGGCCCCGCGGGCCCCGCCCCCGCGCGGCCC
>NZ_JBEZEH010000205.1:0-13127 GCF_040648775.1 Micromonospora sp. NPDC049089 | reverse complement strand
CTGGCTCGTCGCTCGGACGAGCCAGCGCGCCGCCGAGCCGCCTCCTGACGATCCTGGAAGCCGTCAGCCCTTTTCCGGGGCCCCGGCCACCCACCGTCCTCACGAGGCGGCTTCTGCGTGCCCGGGGGGATCGCCCCGCACAGGCAGAAACGCCCCCAGCCAGCCGGCTGGGGGCGTTTCCGCGTGTGCGAAGGGGTCAGGACTGGTAGCCCGCCGAGCGGTACTCGTACTCCCGGTCGTCGTCGCGGTCCCCGTGGTCGCGACTGAAGTCCCAACCGCCGGCCGCCTCGCGACCGGGTCGACCACCCACTGCGAAACCGCCGATCTCCTGGCCTCGACGCCAGCCCCGGAAGTAGCCGGTGGTGTTCTCCGCGAGGCTTGCCGCATCACGCACTATGCGCAATGGGCGCTCCTCGCGCAGCGGCGAACCCGGCACCAGGTTGGCCTGCGGCACGCGCTTCGGCAGCCCGGCGTTGGTCTCGGCGCCCACCGCCGGGCGGGCCGCCTGCTCCGCGGCCTGCCAGCCGGTGTCGGCGGTGGTCGACCAGTCCAGGTCGGACTCCTCGGCCTGCCCGACGAACCAGGCCGACTTGGCCTGCGCGAAGATCAGAAGATCGCCGTCGCCCTCGTCGGCGACCGGCGGCGGCCGGTGCTCCATGGGCGGTGGCCGGTGCTCGACCGGGGGTGACGGCCGATGCTCGGGGGCGCGCTCGGTGCGGGCGGCCGCCCGACCGTTGCGAGCGGCCTGCTCGCGGTCGACCAGGCGCAACGGGGGCGTCTCCAGGTGCTGGTCCGCGGGAGGGTTGAGCCCCTCGCGCAGCGCACGGTCGGCCAGCGGCGGCGGCTCCACCAGCCGCAGCATCGGCGGCTCCGGCGGCAGGTCGTCCGCCAGCCACGGCGGGGTGACCCGACCGTCGGCCCGACCCGGGTCGGTCGGAGCTTCGACACCGCGGCTGCCGCCGTACGAGTAGGCCACCGGGTTGTTCGGTGAGCTGTCGGACGGGTCCTCCGGGTTGTTGACCAGCGGCCAGTTCGCACGGGAGCCGGGCGGTGCGGCCTCCTGCCCCGGTCGGGGGGTCGGCACCGGAATGCTGAGATCGGTGGCGCTGAACCCGCCGGTGGGTGGCTCGTCGACCGGGCGTTGCAGGTGGCTCGGCCGGGGCTCACCGTTGGTCTTGGGGCGGGGCGGAATGACCGTCCGCTGCCGCTCGGCCCGCGCGTTGTTGATGGCGGCAGTGGTCAGCGTCGGCCGGAACGGCTCACCGGCCTCGGCCGGCGGCACCATGCCCCGCTGCGCCGGCGCGATCGGGGTGATCCCGGGCGGCGGAGGCGGCGGCGCGGAGACGGGCCGGTTGGTCGGGCCGTCGATCCGGCTCGGAAGCGGCTCGCCGCGACTGGGCAGCGTGGACTGCGGCGGACCGGCCATCGCCGCCGGAGTCATCGGCGCGGGTGCGACCGGCGGCGGCGTGACCGGGGCGGGTGCGACCGGCGGCGGCCCGAGCGGGCGGGGCGACGCCAACGGCGCGTTACCGGGGATCGGCTCTGGACGGCTGCGCCGCCCGACAGCGGGTGCCGGGTCGGCGGCGGGCGGAGTGGGTCGGACCGACCGCAACCCGGCGTTGGTGCCGGCGAGGCCGGTCAACCCGGCGTTGGTGCCGGCCAGGCCGGTCAACTCGCCGACCGACTCGCCGCGGCGGGCCGCAGCCCGGCGGCCGGGCGCCTGGACCGGCGTGCTGACCCGCGAGCTGAGCGCGCTGACCAGCGCCTCACACCCGGCGTCGCAGGCTCGTACGGAGGCGACGGCCTGGCGGACCGTCTCGGCCACCGCGGACGTGAGCGCCCGGTTGACCGCGGCCCGTCGGGGTGTCTCGGAGATGGCGACCCGCAGGGCGGTGACCGCCTCGTTGATTTCCTCGGCATCGGCGACCCCGTCCGCGGCGAGGTGCGCGGCGATGGCATCCGCCGCGACCGACACCTCGCGGCCCCGGGCCACGGTGCCGCCGAGCATGCCCGGCTCGGGCAGCGCGTCCAGCACTGCCAGAGAGACCGGCTCGGCCGGGTCCGGGTAGGCGCGCAGGGCCGCCGGGTAGAGCTCACGCAGAACCTCGCGCAGCGCCACGGCGGCGGAGTGCCGGCCACTGGCCAGCGCGGCGTGCGCGGAGAGCACCTGCTTGTATCCGGCAAGGTCCCGGGGCGCCGGCAGGGTGACGGCGGAGAGCGCCCCCGCCTGCAACGCGCGGGCGAGGCCGACCGCCCGCCGTTCGGCGGGAGGCGACTGCATCTCCTCAAGAGAGTCGTCGTCGGCGAAGCGCTCGGCGAAGTCGTCCACCGAGTCGTCGTCAGCGATCGCCAGGGGTCGCCCCGCCGCGCTCAGCAGCGACGTGACCGTGTGGTCGTCGCTGTCGGCGGCGATGGCCGCACCGCTCGGCCCGCCCGACCGCTCCACGAGCAGCGCGACGAGCTGGGCGTAGCCAGCGGCGTCATCGCTGATCTCGCAGACATGCAGCAGACGGCCTGCGTCGTCGACCACAGCGGACGTCAGCGTCGAACCGGCGGAGGCCGGTCGGTCAGCCGGATCCGCCGAGGCCAGACCGCAGTAAACGCGCACGAGCGCCACGGCGTCGTCCTCCTCCCGGGACAGGTCTTTCCTCTGCCAGCAACTGATGCTCCCCGGTACGGGTCAGTCGCGCCAGTCCACCACCGCAGAGATCTTGCCGACAATGGTGCGCCAACCCAAACTTGCGGTCTGCGCCCCGATCTTCTTCAGCCGTCGCCGAGCCATGAACGCGCCGATCCCGCCGTTGGCGGTGCCACGCAGAGCCTCGTCCAGGTCGTCGAGGCTGGAGCCGGCCGAGAGCATGTCGAGTACCGCAGGCAGCCGCAATGCGTACGAGAGGTCACGCGCGGCCTCGCCCGCCTCGATCAGCAGGGTCGAATCCCACGTGTCGTGCCCGCCGCGCAGGTTCTCCACGACCAGGTCGAGCTCGTAGGTGTCCTCGTCCAGCGGAGCGATATCTGCCGGCTCCACCCGTTCGGACAATTCATTCCAGCTGTCCAGTTGGGACAGATCGTTTGGCGCACCGGATCGGATGAAACTGACAAGCGACTCGGGGGTCTTGAACAGCAGCAGCTTGCCCCGGTTGCTGAGGAAGACCGGCACCTCCTCGTCGTCCGCCTCGTCCGCCTCGTCCGCGACTGCCTCGTCCGACTCGTCGTCGGTCTCGGTGTCGGTGGCGGCGCCGCCCCGGCGGCGCGTCGACTCGTCGTCCTCGTCGGCGAACTCCTGGGCCAGCTCCTCGTCGAGGATGACGACGGTCTCGTCGTCCTCGTCCTCCTCCTCGATCGCCTGGCGGCGGGCGAGGAACGGGTCGTCCTGGTCGCGCTCGGTCACGTCGGTCGGAGTCAGCGAGCTGGCCGGTCGGTACGCCCGGAGCGTGAAGCCGGTACCGGCGGGCAGGGCGATCTCCACTGGGTCGATGCGCAGCTCGTCCCAGAGTGAACGGTCGATCGACGCCGACGGGCGGTCGGTCTCGACCTCGTCTGGCTCGGCCGCGCCGGTGGTGTCGTCGAGCTCGGGCTCGTCGGCGTCGGGCCGTTGGGGCGACTGGCGGGCCACGCTGACCTCCGTGTGCTTCGGGTTGCCCACCCACCGGCGTCTCTGACCGGCGAGTGACTCTGGGCACATACCCTAGTCGGCGGCCCTGGGTGACCGGTGCCCGCACCCCGGTGGCCGGTTGGGGCACGGGTCCGACCTGCTGGTCGTCGTCGCTGGCGAAGTGACGATTCGACAAGTAGCGTAGCTACGCATGAAGGCGCAGGCGCTGCACGGCCATCTCGACGCTCTGCTGCTCGCCGTGCTCGAACAGGGCGCGCTGCACGGCTACGCGATCATCGAAGCGCTGCGCGCCCGCAGTGACGGCAGTCTGGATCTGCCCACCGGCACCATCTATCCGGCGCTCCGCCGCCTGGAACGCGCCGGTCACGTGGCGAGCACCTGGAGCACTGTCAGCGGCCGGGAACGGCGGACGTACCAGCTCACCGACTCCGGCCGGCGGGCGCTGGCCGGGGAGCGGGCCGGTTGGCGCGAGTTCCAACTCACCGTCGGCCGGTTCCTCGATTCCGGCAGCCCGCCCACCCCGGCCTGACGCGCCACTGCTGATGCGCCCCCTCCGGGCTGGCCCGTTCGCGCCGGCCGGTGGTCAGCGGCTGGTGGCCAGCAGCCAGCCCCGCGCCGCGCGGGTGAGCGAGAAGTAGGCGCCTCCCACCAACACCGCTCCGATGATCATCGGGGGCCAGTGCAGTGCCGCGTCCCAGAGGTTCAACGACCAGGTGAAGAGGGCACCGCCGGCCACCATGCCGAGGATCAGGGCGCCGGTCAGGCCGGTGCCCAGGGCACGCTGGGCCAGAGCCAGGCCCGGCCGGGGTGCCCGTGCGCTCGCCCGGACCACCAGCAGGCCGGCCACCGAGAGCAGCAGCGTGCTCATCCAGATCCAGTCGACCGAGTGGGAGAGCAGCAGGTAGCCGGCGGGCGGGCGGGGGCCGTCGCTCCAGCTCGCCCCGCGCCAGGTCAGATCGCCGGCGGCCACCCCCACCCCGGCGACCGCCAGCATCCGCAGGGAGAGTCCACGCAGGGCGCCCACCGCCAGCTCGGCCTGCCAGGACGGGAGCACCTGCGCCGGTGAGCCGAACTCGGCCACCGCCCTGCGCTGCGCCTCGGTGGGTGGCACCCCGCTCTCGCGGTACGCCTCCACGGCGTCCAGCAACCCGTGCCGGGCCTCGGTCAGCAGGTCGGACTTGAGTCGCGCCGGCCCCTGCAACCGGGCGGCCAGCTCCCGCAGGTGCTCGTCGACCATCACGTCCTCACCGCGCCACATGGCACCACCTTGCCACGGACCCCGGCCGGTCGACGTCCGGGAGAACCCTGGTCCGTCCCGGAGCCGGGTCAGGGGGCGAGCGCCAGGTAACCCCGTTCGGCTGCGGCCTGGAGCAGCCACTGGTCCCGGTACCAGCCCGGGGCCGCCACCAACTCGGCGTGCCGACCGCGCTGGATCACCCGACCGCCGTCCAGGACCACTATCTCGTCCAGCTCGGCCAGCCCGCTGAGCCGGTGGCTGATCAGCAGCACCGAGTGCCCGGCGGGGGTGGCGGCGAGGGCGGACGCGAGCACCGCGTCCGCGGCGGCCGGGTCCAGACCTTCAGTGGGCTCGTCGAGCACCAGCACCGGTGGCGCGGCGAGTAGTGCCCGGGCGAGCGCCAGCCGCTGCCGCTGCCCACCGGAGAGCTGCCCGCCCTCCTCGCCGACCAGCGTGTCCCAGCCCGTCGGCTGGGCACGGACCCAGTCCAGCAGGCCGGCGGCGGCGGTGGCCCCGGTCAGCTCCTCCTCGCCCGCTGCGGCCCGCCCGAGCAGCAGGTTCTCCCGCACCGTGGCATGAAAGACGTACGCCTCGGCCAGCAGCCCGCCGACAGCGCGCGGCAGCGCCTCCTCGGCGTACGCCGAGAGGTCCTGACCGTCCAGGGTGACCCGGCCGGACGTGGGCTGGACGGTGCCGGTCAGCATGGCGGCCAGTGTGCTCTTGCCGGCGCCGCTCGGGCCGACGACCGCGATTCGGCGTCCCGCCGGCAGGTCCAGGCTGACCCCGTCCAGGGCGGGTGCCGCGCCGGCCCGGTACCGCACTGTCACGTCGACGAAGCGCAGATCGTGCGGGCCGGTCAGGTCCGTTGGACCAGTCGCCGTCGCCGTCGCCGTCGCCGTCGCCGTCGCCGTCGCCGTCGCCGCCGCGGCCGGCGGGTCGGTGTCGAGCAGGTCCGCCACCCGGGTCAGGCCGGGCCGCAGCTGCGTCCACTGCCGGGCCGCCGCTACCAACGCCAGCGTCACCTCGACGGCGGCCAGCGTGCCGACGGCCAGGACGCCCACCAGCACCCCCCGCACGTCGGCGGCGAGGGCGACCAGCACCACCGCAGCGGCGGTCACGCCGGCGGCCAGTACGCCGGCCGCGTCCACGGCGAACCCGGTGGCGGCCAGCCGACGTTCCAGCCGGGCCAGCCGGTGGGCGCGCTGCTCGGCGGCGCGCAGCGTGATGTCGGTCGCCCCGAACGCGGCCAGGTCGGCGGCACCGTGGGTGAGGTCGATCGCGTCGGTGGCCAGCGCGCCCCGCAGGGGGGCCACCTCGGCCGCGCTGCGGCGGGTGACCGCGGTGGCCAACGCGGGCAGTGCCACCCCGGCGACCAGCAGCCCGACGGCGAGCGCCCCGGCGGCCGGTGGTGAGATCAGCGCCGCCACGGCGACCGCCGTCACACCGACCACTGCCGCCGCCGAGGCGGGCACCAGCACCCGCAGCAGCAGGTCCTGGACGGCCTCCACGTCGGAGACCAGGCGGCTCAGCACGTCCCCCGAGCGGTGCGCCGTGCCACGGCGGGCGGCCAGGGTGGCGAAGACCCGGGCCCGGACGTCGGTGATCATGCGGAGCACCGCGTCGTGCCCGGCGAGTCGTTCGGTGTAGCGAAACACGCCACGGCTGATCGCCAGCGCCCGGACCGCGACGATCGCCACTGTGAGGCGGTCCAGCGGAGGCTGACCGGCGGCGCTCATCAGCAGCCAGGTGGCGGTGGCCATCAGGGCCAGGCCGGCGAACTCGGTGGCGGCCGCCAGCAGCCCGGCGCCGACCAGGCGGCCCAGGTACGGCCGGGCCAGTCGCAGCACCGTCCGCTCGGCGGCGGCCCGCCCGGCCGGTGCCGACCCCTTCTGCCCGGTCATCGAGCGGCCTTTCCGGTCGGTTCGGGCGTCAACTCGGTGACCCGACCGTCCTCGATGCGCAGGATCCGGTCGGCGTCGGCCAGCAACGCCGGTCGGTGTGCGACGAGCAGCGCCGTCCGCCCGGCGACCAGGCGACGGGTGGCGTCGAGCACCACTGCCTCGGCCGCCGTGTCGAGTCGGGCGGTGGGTTCGTCGAGCAGCACCACCGGGGCGGAGCGCAGGAACGCCCGGGCCAGTGCCACCCGCTGCCGCTGCCCACTGGACAGCCCGTGGCCGCGCTCACCGAGCACTGTGTCCAGGCCGTCGGGCAGGCCGGCCACCACGTCGTCCAGGGCGGCGTCGTGCACCGCGGCGGTGAGTACGTCTGCCGGGGTGTCCGGCGCGCCGAGGCGGATGTTGTCGGCCAGCGAGGCGGCGAAGAGGTGTGCCCGCTGCGGCACCCAGGCGAGCTGTCGGCGCCAGGCGTCCGGGTCGGCGGTGGCGAGGTCGACCCCGTCCACCGTGATCCGGCCGCTGGTCGGCGTCACGAAACCCAGCAGCAGGCCGAGCAGTGTGCTCTTGCCGGCGCCACTGGGCCCGATGATGGCGATCCGCTCGCCGGGTCGGATGGTTACTGTCACGTCGCGCAGCGCTGTGGTCCGCTCGTACGCCACGGTCACCCCCTCGAACCGGATCTCGGCCCGCGCGTCGGGGACGGAGGCACCCTCGGCGGCCCGGGGCGCGGTGGGTGCGGCGGAGACGGTCAACGCCTCGTCCAGCGCGGCCAGCCCTTCCATGCTGGCGTGGAAGCGGCTGCCGGCGGCCCGCAACGGCAGGTACGCCTCCGGGGTCAGGAGCAGCACCAGCAGCGCGGTCTGCAGGGCCAGCCCGCCACCGAGCAACCGGATGCCGACCGGCACCGCGACCAGCGCCACCGAGAGGGTGGCGACCAGTTCGAGGACCAGCGCGGAGAGGAACGCGATCCGCAGTGTCTTCATGGTGGCGACGCGGTGCCCGTCGGCCATCCGGCGTACCACGTCGGTCTGCGCCCGGGCCCGCCCGAACGCACGCAGCGTGGGCAGCCCGGCGACCATGTCCAGGAAGTGCCCGCCGAGCAGCGCGAGCCGCCGCCACTGCCGCTCGGTGGCGGCCTGCGCCTGCCAGCCGAGCAGTGCGCCGAAGACCGGGATCAGCGGCAGGGTCAGCGCGATGATCACCGCCGAACTCCAGTCGGCGAAGACGACCCGCGCCAGCACCGCGAGGGGCACCGTCACGCTGAGCACCAGTTGCGGCAGGTACCCGGTGAAGTACGCGTCCAGCGCGTCCAACCCACGCCCGGCTAGGGTGGCGATCTCACCAGCCCGCTGCCCGGCCACCCACCCGGGCCCGTGCCGGCCCACCGCGCCGAGCAGGTCGGCCCGCAGCGTGGCCTTGACCGTGGCGGCGACCCGCGCCGAGACAGTGCCCTGCGCCCACACCAGGGCCGAGCGGGCGGCGACAGCGACCACGAAGCCGGCCAGCGCCGGTCGATCCAGCCGACCGTCGATCGCGGTGGCCAGCAGCGACGCGAGCGCGGTGGCCTGCGCCACGATCAACCCGGCGGCCAGCACCCCCAGGAGCGCGAGCACGGCAAGATCGCCCCGGGCCGCAGGGACCCGGCGCAGCAGACGCGGGTCGAACGGACGGCGGCTCACCAGTACACCGGTGCCCTACCGTCGGTCCGTCCTCGGAAAACCCACCAGCACATTGCCTGGAAGCCTAGTAGGGCCGGAAGTAGCGGCAGCGCCACCCAGCCCAGCAGCCGCAGGGTCGGTGCGCTGGCGGCCGCGTCGGCCACCCGCAGCGAGGCGTCCGGGTCGGTCGTGGACACCAGCACGTAGGGCCAGAGAGCTGCTCCGACCAGCAGCACCGGCAGCGCCAGGGCCGCGCCGGTGGCGACCAGAGCCCACCCCGGCCGCCGCCGGGCCAGCGCCGCACGGGCCGCCAGCAGCGCCGCCACGAGCAGCACGGGCAGGAGTACGGCCACCGCCGGCCGCTGCACGGCGTCGCGTACCCGGGCGGAGAGCAGGCCCACGACGGTGGCCAGGGCGACCGCGGTGAGCGCCACCGGCACCAGCCGGCGGGCCGTACGGCCGACCACGGCGGCGGCCTCGGCCGACAGTCGCAGGGTGAGGAAGGTCGCACCGTGCACAGCGACCAGGGTGACCATGGCCAGGCCGGCGGCGGCCGCGAACGGGGTGGCCAGGTGTGTCACCCCGCCGACGTGCCCGTTGGCCGTCAGGGGTACGCCCTGCAACAGCGCGGCGAGCAGCACACCCCAGCCCAGCGCGGCGAGGACGCTGCCGATCACCACGACGCGGTCCCAGCGGGCGCGGACCCGCTCGTCACTGGGCCGGCTGCGCAACTGCACCCCGACGGTGACCAGGATGACGCCGACCAGGGCACCGGCGACTGCCGGATAGCAGCCGGCGAGCAGCTCGCCCTCCAGGAGGGGGAACGCGCCGAAGAGAATGCCCATGGCGGCCACCAGCCAGACCTCGTTGCCGAGGAAGAACGGGCCGAGCGCGGTGAGCGCCTCCCGGCGCCCGGCCGGACCGACGCCGCGGGCGAGCAGCAGCCCGACGCCGTAGTCGTAGCCGGCGAGCACCAGGTAGCTGGCGAAGAAGAAGCCGAGCACTGCGTACCAGGCGAGGTCCACTGTCTACTCCTCTACAGGAGGGCGGGTTCGGGGTGGGCCGGCTCGCTGGGCGGTACCGGTGGGCGGCCGAGCGCCGGGTCGGCCGCACCGCGTCTGGCGTGCCGGGCGAGCAGCACCCAGTTGGTGACGGCGAGGGTGCCCAGCAGCAGGCTGAACCCGATCAGCGAGGCGAGCATCAGCGGGGCGCTGACCGGGGAGACGGCCTGCTCGGTGGGGAGCAGCCCGTACGCCACCCAGGGTTGACGGCCGACCTCCCGGGAGATCCAGCCGAGGATCACCGCGATGAACGGCAGCGGCAGGGCGAGCAGGATCAGCCAGAGCGGGAAGCGCAGTCGGATGACCCAGTCCCGGAAGAGCAGGGGCAGCAGGAGCCAGACGCAGCCGAGGGTGAAGCCGATCAGGATCATGAAGCCCAACCCGACGCTGGCCAGCACCGGCGGGGTGTAGTCGCCGGGGCCGAACCGCGTGGTCCACTCGGCGATCAGCGCCTGGCTTTCCGGGCTGTCGCCGCCGAACTTGGTCGGCTGCACCGAGCCCACCGGGCCGAACTGGGCGAAACCGAAGCCCTGCACCATCGAGATGGCCAGTGCCGCGGTGACCAGGCCGATCCGCAGCGAGGTGCGGAAGAGCGCGAAGTCCGGGGTACGCCGGATCAGGTGCCAGGCGCTGACCGCCGCCATCAGCATCCCGCCGACCAGCAGCGCAGCCGAGACCACGTGCCCGAAGGCCATGCCGAGGCTGGGGTTGCTGAGCAGCGCGCCGAAGTCGGTGAGGTGGGCGATCCCGTCGCGGACCTCGTAGCCGACCGGGTTCTGGAGCCACGAGTTGGCCACCATGATCCAGAACGCCGAGGCGTACGCGGTGATCGCCACGCCCCAGAGCAGCGCGAGGTGGACGCCCTTGCCGAGCCGGTGCCAGCCGAAGATCCACATTCCGAGGAAGGTGGACTCCAGGAAGAACGCCACCAGCGTCTCGATGGCCAGGGGCGCGCCAAACACGTTGCCGACGTAGCGCGACAGGCCGCTCCAGTTCAGCCCGAACTGGAACTCCATCACGATCCCGGTGGCGATGCCGAGCACATAGTTGATCACGTAGAGCTGGCCCCAGTAGCGGGTCAACCGCTCCCACTTCGGGTTGCTGGTGAGCACCCAGGCGGTCTGCATGCCGACGAGCAGGGTGACCAGCCCGAGTGTGACCACCACGAACAGGAAGTGGATCGAGGTGGTGGTGGCGAACTGTAGGCGGGCGAGGAGCAGGGTGTCCATGACCAGCCCTCCAAAGCGTTGGCTCCCTTGTCGTAGCCACCCTACACGTAGCTAGCCTACTGGTAAGTCCTACTACACCCTGTCGTAGGAAACGTTACTACGTAACGTAGTAATAAAGCTCGCGCTCAACCCTGGCCCTCGTGCCGCAGGGCCCCGGGTCCGTCACCGCCCCACCCCGTCGATCATGGAGTTGTGGTGGGTGACAAAGTCCCCGTTAGTGAACAAACCAGGCACCAGAACTCCATGATCGGCCCGACCGGGCCGCGATCTTGCACTCTCTGTCCCCGCATAGGGCGCATTCAACGCTTATCGACGACCGAAACTGCAAGATCGGCGGAGCGGGGCGGGGCGGAGCGGGGCGGGGCGGGGCGGGCGCGGGGGTGGGCGCGGGGTGGGGTGGGGTGGGGCGGTCAGGGACGACAGCCTGGATCTGGTGATCGGTGTGGGGTGTGGGGCAGCGGGTCGCCGCCGGGGTGCCCGGTGGGCGTCAGCTCAGGAAGAGGGTGACCGGGAGGGCGACCAGCGTGGCGGCGACCGCGAGGGCGGTGGCGCCGAGCACCCGGGGCGGCCGGTCGCTGACCAGCAGGCGCTGCACCCGTACATCGAGATCCCGGTCGCCCATGCCGAGCGCGCCGGCCGGGGTGATCCGGTGCCCGGCGGCGGCGAACCGGCGCAGCGCACCCGCCAGTGGCGCCTCGGCGTGCAGCTCGCGGGCCTTGTCGTCGGCGCGCATCTCGACCAGCAGGGCGACCCGCTCGTGCGCGTCGCGCACCCAGCCGAACCATGGCAGCGCCCGGCACAGCGCCGTGAACGGCAGCAGCACCAGGTCGTGCCGCTCATGGGCGTGCGCACGCTCGTGGCTGAGAACCGCTGCCAATTCGGCCCGGTCCAACATGCTCAGGGTGCCGGCGCTGATCACCACCTGCGGCTTCACGCCCGGCAGGCAGTACGCGGCGGCGCTCGGATGATCCAACACCAGCGCGCCTGGCGCGGCCGGGTCGTTCCGGGCGACCAGGGAGAGCAGGTCCCGGTGGCGACGCTGGGCGCGTACGGTGCCGTGGATGCTGCGAACGGTCGTCGTGACCAGCACCGCCCCGATGCCGAAGCCCACGCCGACGCCGGCCAGGTGGAACGTGCCCACCCCGATCGGCAGGGCGCCATGGGCGAGGTCGTTGGCAAGGGCGAGCAGTGCGCTACCGGTCGACCGGTCGTACGCGCTCAAGCCGAGCGCCATGGGCAGGCCCATCGCCGAGAGGCCCAACGCCAGCCCGACGGCCTGCCAGCAGACGATCGCCACCCGCGGGCTGCGCCACGTCCAGGTGGAACGGGCCAAGACCTGGGCGGTCAGATAGCAGGCCAGCATCGTGGCGGCGAAGTGCACGGCGTAGGCCATGGCGCGCGCCCTACCGCTCCGCTGTCTCGCCGGCGGCTCGTCGGCCCGCCGGCCCGTCCACCCGGTCGGTCAGGGCGTCGGTCCTGCCCGCGTCGCCGCCGGTGGAGCCCGGCCCGGTCAGGCCGGCTTCATCGCCCAGGGCTGCTCGCAGCACCTCGGCCTCGGTGCCGGTCACCGAGCGGGCGAAGCGCACCAGCGCGGCGTCCCGGCTGCCACCCAGGTCGAGGGCGTCGAGCATGAGTTGAGCGATGTGCGCCTCGCGGCTGGCCGCCGGACGATACCGCCAGGCCCGACCCTCCCGCTCCCGTTGCACCATGCCCTTGCCGGCGAGCCGGTCCAGCACTGTCATCACAGTGGTGTACGCCAGCTCACGGCCATCGAGCGCGTCGGCCACCTCGCGCACGGTCACCCCGTCCGACGTGCCGGGAACCACGTCCCACAGCACGTCCATCACCGCACGCTCAAGATCGCCCAACCGAGTCACAAACCAATCCTACCCCCGGTAGTAGACCCCCACCGCCCGTCCCCACCCACCCTTCCCCGCCCACCACCAACCCCACCCACCCCCGCCACCAGCGATCATGGGATTGACCGGGTCCAAAGAGATCAGAGCCCCCGCCAACCCCATGATCACCAGGGGAGATTGGCGGAACAGCACAAGCGCAGGACAAGAACAGGGATGTTGCTGCCTCCGAGGCGCTGGAGGCAGCAACATCCCTGAAGCTGCCGTGGATCCTGACCGGCCGCCGCCAGCGAACCCGGATCAGCACGCCAGCGGACCCGGGCAAACCCGGGCGGACCCGGCGGGGCGGTGCGGGGCGGCCCCGGGCGGTGCGGTGCGGGCGGCGAGGTCAGCCGACGCCCCGCCGACCGGCAACCCGACCCAAGGCAGAACAAGTGAGCTGACCCACCCCGACAAACCCGGCCCACGTCAGGTTTTCCGGGGGGAGCCCGCCCACGCAGGGATCAAGCCTGACCGCCCGGAGTGGGCGGACACCCCCCCCGGAAACCGCCCCCCCACAACCCCAACGCCGAGAC
>NZ_JBEZEH010000204.1:0-13157 GCF_040648775.1 Micromonospora sp. NPDC049089 | reverse complement strand
CTGGGGGTGTAGACACCTCCGGCCGGCCATGCCGTATGGTAGAGCCGGCGCGCACCGCGGCGGACGGGTCAGTTGTTCGGATCGTCGGCGCTGATGTCGGCCAGGACCGACTGTGGTTCGCGCTCGACAGCGAGGTCACCCATCGACACCAGGCCGACCAGGCGCCCGTCGTCGATCACCGGAAGTCGGCGTACGGCGTACGTCCGCATCAGGTCCGCGGCGGCCACGGCATCGTCGTACTGACTCACCGTGATCACGTCGCGAGTGGTGATCTGGTTCAACCGGGTCGAGCCCGGGTCCATGTTCTCCGCGACACCTCGGACCGTGATGTCCCGGTCCGTGACGATGCCGACCACACTGTCACCGTCGGTAACCACCACATCGCCAATCGCACTGTCACGCATCTCCTGCGCGGCTGCGATGAGCGTGTCGTTGCCGTCCATCGTCACCAACCGGGTCGTCATGAACTCTCCGACCGTTGTCATGGTGCTCCCCTCTCGGTGTCGGCACGGCCCGTCTACCCGCCGCCCGGGAGGGGGTAACGCCGACTGCCCGCCGGGACTGTCCGTGCAGGTGTCCGCTGCCTACCGTGGGCGCATGATGACGGGCGAGGACGAGCTGCGGGAGCTGGTGGCCGGCAGCAACTGGCTGATCCGGGCACTGGCGGTGGTGCGTGATTCCGGGCTGCCGGACGCCTGGATCGGCGCTGGCGCACTGCGCGACCTGGTCTGGGGCGAGCGGTACGGCAACGGGTTCGACCCGGCGCGGGTCCGCGACGTTGACGTGGTCTTCTTCGACCCGGCGAGGCTGACCCGAGCCGACGACGACCGGGCAACCGCGTTGCTGAAGGGGATGTGGGCGCAGCCGCCGTGGGAGGCTCGCAACCAGGCCGCTGTGCACACCTGGTACGCGGCCACGTTCGGCGGCGACCCGATCGAGCCGTACCGCAGCGTGGCCGAGGCGGTCGCGACCTGGCCGGAGTACGCGACAGCGGTGGCCGTCCGCCTGGACCAGGCCGGCCAGCTGGACGTCTGCGCGCCGTACGG
The DNA here is from genome assembly GCF_040648775.1 of Micromonospora sp. NPDC049089. Classification (NCBI taxonomy): domain Bacteria; kingdom Bacillati; phylum Actinomycetota; class Actinomycetes; order Micromonosporales; family Micromonosporaceae; genus Micromonospora; species Micromonospora sp. NPDC049089. The sequence goes on along the minus strand of NZ_JBEZEH010000204.1, from coordinate 12,111 downwards.
TCTGACGGATCTGCTGGGCGGGGTGTGGCGGCACAACCCGGCCCGGGTGGACGTGGCCCTGTCGCGGCAGCGGTTGGCCCGGCACCGGCCGGCGCAGCGTTGGCCCGGCGTGACAGTGATCGAGCCAGGCTGATCGGCTGTGGCGGGTCAGCCTGAGCGGCGGGTCAGCCTCGGGGCGGCATGCCGTAGAGCCGCTCGACGTGCAGGCGTAGCACGATCCGGCCCTCGTCGACCATGGCCTGGCGGTACTCGTCCCAGTCGGGGTGTTCGCCCCTCAGCCCCCGGTAGAGCGCCACCAACTCCTCGACCGTCTCGTCGTCGAGTCGGGTGGCCGGCGGGGTCAGCTCGGCGCGACCTTCGACCACCGCGTACGCCCAGCCGTCCTCGCTGCTGACGTGGAAGCTGGCGCGCGGGTCGCGGCGCAGGTTCGCGGTCTTGGCACGGCCGTCGGTGACCGAGACCCGGATCAGGCCCGCGTCCCGGTCGAAGGAGTAGACCACCGTTGACAGCTGTGGACGCCCGTCCCGCTTGATCGTGGCGAGCACGCCCATCGAGCGGCTGGCCACCAGATCGGTCAACGCCTGCTGGGTCCGGTCATCCGGCATGGTGTCCTCCAGGTTGGACGATCGTCTCCGACCCATCCAAGCACGACCTGCCGGCCCCTGCGGGCGACCACCTGGAACAGCAGGGCGACCACCGATTACCCGCAACGGCACCGAGCCCCCGCCGACGTACGGCGAGGGCTCGGTGATTGTTCGTCGTTTCGGCGACCGTGCCGGTCAGCGGCGCTCGGCGGCGACCAGCTCGGCGAGTTGCACAGCGTTCAGCGCGGCGCCCTTGCGCAGGTTGTCGTTGGAGCAGAACAGCGCCAGCCCGTACTCGACGGTCTCGTCGGCGCGGATCCGGCCCACGTAGGTCGGGTCCTGGCCGGCGGCCTGCAACGGCGTCGGAACGTCGGTCAGTGCCACGCCGGGCGCGTCGGCCAGCAGTTCGTGGGCGCGCTGCGGGGTGAGCGGCCTGGCGAAGCGGGCGTTGATCTGGAGTGAGTGCCCGGTGAAGACCGGCACCCGGACACAGGTGCCGGAGACCAACAGGTCGGGGATATCCAGGATCTTGCGGCTCTCGTTGCGGAGCTTCTGCTCCTCGTCGGTCTCGAACGAGCCGTCGTCGACGATCGAACCGGCCAGCGGGAGGACGTTGAAGGCGATCGGCTGGGTGAACGAGCGCGGCGCGGGGAACTCCACGGCCGATCCGTCGAAGGCCAGCCCAGCGGCGTGCTCGGCCACCTTGCGGACCTGCTCGTCCAGCTCGGCGACGCCGGCCAGCCCGGCGCCGGAGACCGCCTGGTAGGTGGAGACGACCAGGCCGACCAGGCCAGCCTCGGCGTGCAACGGACGCAGCACCGGCATCGCGGCCATCGTGGTGCAGTTCGGGTTGGCGATGATGCCCTTGGGCCGGTCCAGGGCGGCGTGCGGGTTGACCTCGGCGACCACCAGCGGCACCTGCGGGTCCATCCGGAACGCCGACGAGTTGTCGATCACCACGGCGCCGGCCTCGGCGACCCGGGGGGCCAACTCCCGGGCGGTGCCCTTACCGGCCGAGAAGAGCACGATGTCCAGCTCGGAATAGTCCGCGGTCGCGGCGTCCTCGACTGTCACCTCGCCGTCGCGCCACGGCAGCGTACGCCCGGCGGACCGCGCCGAGGCGAACAACCGCACCTGCTCCGCTGGGAACTCCCGCTCCGCCAGCACCTGCCGCATCACGCCACCGACCTGGCCGGTGGCCCCCACAATGCCGATCCTCATGCCCGCGAGGCTACCGACCCCACCCCCGAAACCGGGACCCCTTTCCCACCCCCCGGGTCCACCTCACACCGCGGCCCCACAGCCGTCGATCAAGAGGTTTGCGTCAGGAGTCGCGCTCCGGGTGACGCAAACCTCTTGATCAACGGCGCTTTCGGGGTTAGGGGAGGAGGTCTCCCAGGGCGGTGGCCTCCAGGTCGTCGCGGATCACCGCGGCGTCGCCCTCGATGACCAGGGTGAGAGCTTCCGGGTGCAGGTGGGTGGCTGCCGCCGCGGAGACCTGGGCCACGTCGGCGGAGAGCAGCGACTCGCGCAACCGCGCGTGGTAGTCGTCCGGCAGGTCGTGCACCACCAGGGTGGTCAGCGCGGAGGCGATCGCCCGAGGGCTCTGCAACTCGACCGAGAGCTGCCCGGCACGCCAGGAGCGGGCCACCTCCAGCTCCTCCTCGGTCACCCCGGTGGCCTGGGTACGGGTGATCTCGCCCACCGCCTCGACCAGGGCCGGCGCGGTGACCGCCGTCTGCACACCGGAGCTGACCGCGAACCGACCGAACCGCCGCGACGCGGCGAAGTCGCCCCGGATGCCGTAGGTGTAGCCGTGCACCTCCCGCAGCAGGTGGTTGAGTCGGGAGGTGAACGCCCCGCCGAGCACGGTGCCGGCGAGCGTCATCGGCACGTAGTCGGGGTGCGCCCGGTGCGGTGACGGGTGGCCCAGCCGCAGCGTGGACTGCACCGAGCCGGGCCGGTCCACCAGGATGATCCGGCGACCGCTGTGCAGCGGCACCTCGATGGGACCGCCGCGCTCGGCGGGACCACCACCGGTGCCGGCGAACGCCGCGGCGGCCAGCGCGTCCAGGTCGATCCGGTCCAGGTCACCGGCGACGATCAGGGTGCCGGGGCGCAGGAACCACTCCGAGTGGAAGACCGTGACGTCCTCCACGTCCAACCCGGCGACCGACTCCGGGTCGCCGTGCATCGGCCGTCCCCAGCGGTTCTGGGCGCCGAACAGGTCGGCGCGCAGCGCGGCGTCGGCGCGCGGGCCGGGGTTGGCCCAGTCCATCCGGAGCGCTGTCGCCTCGTCGTCACGGACCCGGCGTACGTCGGCGGGGTCGAGCTTCGGCGTCCGGACCGCCTCGGCGAGCAGTTCCACGGCGGCGCTCAGCCGGTCCACCGGGATCACCACGCTGGCCTGGAACGAGTCCCAGTCCAGACCGGTCGACAGAGCGGTGCCGAGTCCTTCGACGGCGAGCGCGTATGCGGCGGCGTCCCGCTGCGCGGTGCCCTCCTCCAACGCCTTGGCCAGCACGCCGGACAGACCCTCCTTGCCGACCGGCTCCTGGCCCGCGCCCACGTCGAGCAGCAGCAGGGCCACGGCGAGGTTCTGCCCCGGCAGGTGCGCGGCGACGACCTGACCACCGGCCGCGGCGCGGCGGACCACCGGCGGGAACCGGTACGGGCGGGCGGCGCCCGGGCCGGGACGGTCGGCGATCAGCGTCATGAGGTCTCCTCGGGCAGGTAGGTCAGGGTCACCCGGTCGGTGGCGAGCACGTCGGCGGCGGCCTCGGCGATCTGCTCGGCGGTGACAGCGAGCAGGGCCGGCAACTGCTCGGCGATGCGGGCCGGGTCACCGAACTGCGTGGTGTACCGGCCGAGCAGGTCCGCGCGGCCGTCGACGGTGGACAGCTGACGCCACCACCCGGTGCTGAGCAACGCCTTGGCGCGATCCAGCTCGGCGGCGGTGACCGGCACCGTGGCCAACTCGTCGACGACCTCGGCCAGCCCTTCGGCGAGCCGCTCGGCGCTCACTCCGGGGCGGGCGGTGGCCGTGGCGATCAGCGGTGCCGGGGCGTGGGCGAGGTCCACCCCGTACGCCCCGACCAGGTCCGGTTGCGCGATCCGCTCGCCGTCGGCGAGGCGCTGGTAGAGCCGGCTGCCCCGGCCGCTGCCCAGGATGGTGGCGAGCACGGTGATCACGTTGTATCCGGGGGTGCCGAACGGGTAGCTGCGGTGGGCGATGTAGACCCGTGGCGCCGGCACGTCGGCGCTCACCGACTCGACGGCCGTCTGCCCGGTGGCGGGGACGGTGCGGCCGTCCGGTGCCGGCGGGATGTCGTCGCGGGCGGGCAGCGCGCCGAAGTACTTGTCGGCGAGCGCGAACACGTCGGAAGCGGTGGCGTCGCCGACCACTGTGAGCACCGCGTTGTTCGGCGCGTAGTAGGTCTGGTGGAACGCCTGAAAGGTGGCCAGGTCGGCGGCGTTCAGGTCGGCCATGGAGCCGATCGTCGCGTGGTGGTACGGGTGCCCCGGCGGGTAGAGCAGCGGCAGCAATCGCAGCCAGGCGTCGCCGTACGGCACGTTCTCGTAGCGCTGCCGGCGCTCGTTCTTCACCACGTCCCGCTGGTTGTCCAGCGTCTCCTGAGTGAGGGCGGGGACCAGGCCGCCCATCCGGTCGGCCTCCAACCAGAGCGCCAGCTCCAGGTGCTCGGCCGGGACCGTCTCGAAGTAGTTGGTCCGGTCCGGGTTGGTGGTGGCGTTGAGCGAGCCGCCGGAGCCCTGAATCAGCTTCATGTGCTCGGTCTTCGCCACGTTCACCGAGCCCTCGAACATCAGGTGCTCGAAGAGGTGGGCGAAACCGGTCTGCCCGGCCGGCTCATGTCGGGAGCCGACGTCGTACCAGAGGTTGACGGCCACTGCGGGCGCGGTGCGGTCCTCACTCACCACCACGCGCAGGCCGTTGTCCAGTCGGGACGTCTGAATGGGCCAGGGGTAACCGCTGTCGGGCATGCCCCGACGCTATCCGATCTCGGAGGCGGAAAGGTGACGTGCCGTCGGTCGGCGAGCCGACCCGGGCGGCTTCGGAGCCGCCGCGCGGGGTACCGGAGAGCAATGACCGTCACCCAGCCTCCGTTCCGGCCCGCCGGCCGGGCCGCCACCGCCGTCGAACGCGCCAGCACCGCACTCGGCCGGCTGCGCCGCGGCCGGTTGCTGCATCCGGCCGGTCGCTCGTTCGTCGGAGAGACGGTGATCTGGGGTACGCCCGGACCGCCCACCGGGGTCGCGCTGCTGGACCAGCCCGGCCAGTACCGGACCACCATCCGGCTTTCCAAGGGAACGCCCACGCCCGGCAGTTGGCCCGACGTCCTGGGCCTGGCGCTGCGCCTGCACAGCGACGGCGGCCGGCCGTTCGATCTGCTGGTCAGCTCCAGCGGCGCGGCCCCGGTGCTGCGGAACCTGCCGCTGCCGCGACGCCGCTTCACCGGCACGTACAGCACGATCACGTTCTACCGCGCGGGCCGGCGCCGCCTCTGGCTGGCCGCGCTGGCCGACCCCGACTCGGCCGACCTCGGTCGCAGCCTGGCCGCGGCGTCCGCCGCGACCCGGACGGACACCCCGCGCCTGGTGCTCGCGGTCGCGTCGGCGGTGGGGACGTGGCGACTGGTCGGGCAGGTCATCCTCGGCGCCCAGCTCAGCGCCGAGGAGGACAGTGCGCTCGCGTTCGACCCGGTGCGCAACCTGCCACCCGAACTGCGGGTGGCAGGTCCGCTGGCCTGGCTGCGTGACCAGACCTACCGGGGGTCGCGCCGGGCACGCGGGGCGACCGCTCAGTCCGGCGGTTCGACCGCCACCACTGTCTGATCCGAGGTACGACGCTCCAGCACCGTGTCCGGAGCGGCGTTCTGGTCAGCGGTGCGGATGTCCGACTCGGCGAGGATGGCCTCCGCCTGCGCCTCCGGGTCGTCGCTGCCCACCGCCTCCTCCTCGGGCAGGAGGTGGTGCGCACGGGACTCCACCCGGTCCTGATCGCTCTGCTCGTGTGTCATGGCACCCCTGTTACCCCGACCGCGTCCCCGGCACGCGATCTTCACCCCGCATCTTGGGACGACAGCACGGGGGAACGCGTCCGGTCGGGTACGCTGGCCCGGTGACGCGTTCCTATCGATGGTTTAGGCAGCCGGCTCGCACGCCGGTGACTTCACCATGAACTGATGTCACCACGGACCGAGCCGGCTGGGCAGGAGCTGTCGTTCCTGCCCTTTTGCGTACGAGCAGCCGGCTCGTCCCGGGCACCGGCCCCGGCACGGTCGGCGAAAGGATGCCCACCGTGACGACCCCGGAGACCGATCGGGTCAGCGATCAGCGGATCGACCGTGTCGTGCCGCTGACCACGCCCGCCCTGCTGCACCACGAGTTGCCCCTGGACGCCCCGCTCGCAGCGGCCGTGTTGACCGGCCGCCGCGCGGTCGGTCGCGTGCTGGACCGCGAGGACGACCGCCTGCTGGTGGTGGTCGGTCCCTGCTCGGTGCACGACCCGGCCGCCGCCCTGGACTACGCGCAGCGTCTGCGGACGGCAGCCGACCGGCTCGCCGACGACCTGCTGATCGTCATGCGGGTCTACTTCGAGAAGCCGCGCTCCACCGTCGGCTGGAAGGGCCTGATCAACGATCCCGGCCTGGACGGCAGCGGGGACGTCAACACCGGTCTGCGGCTGGCCCGGGCGCTGCTGCTCGACGTGCTCCGCCTCGGCCTTCCGGTGGGTTGCGAGTTCCTGGACCCGATCACCCCGCAGTACATCGCGGACACGGTGGGCTGGGGCGCGATCGGTGCGCGCACGGTGGAGAGCCAGGTGCACCGCCAGCTCGCCTCCGGCCTGTCCATGCCGATCGGCATGAAGAACCGCCCGGACGGCAGCATCGGCACGGCCGTGGACGCGATCCGCGCCGCCGGGGTGCCACACGTCTTCCCCGGCATCGACTTCTCCGGCACCCCGGCGATCATGCACACCCGGGGCAACACCGACGGGCACCTCGTGTTACGCGGTGGGGGCGGCCGACCCAACTACGACGCCGAGTCGGTCGCTGGGGCACTCGACCTGCTCCGCGCCGCCGACCTGCCGGAGCGGCTGGTGATCGACGCGAGTCACGCCAACAGCGGCAAGGACCACCGTAACCAGCCGCTGGTGGCCGCGGACGTGGCCGCCCAACTGGCCGCAGGTCAGCGCGGGATCACCGGCGTGATGCTGGAGTCGTTCCTGCTGCCCGGCCGGCAGGAGCTCGACCCGACCCGGACGCTGGAGTACGGGCGGTCGGTCACCGACGCCTGCCTGGGTTGGGACGACACCGCCGAGGTGCTCGACCACCTCGCCTCGGCTGTGCGGGCCCGTCGGGCCACCCTGCCCACGACGGTGTGACCGCCGACACCACGACCGGCGGAACACGAACGGGGGTCGGCTCGTTGACTGGGGTGTCGGTGTGTCCAGTGTCCCCGGGCCTCACCTAAATAGCCTTCGCGGAATACCGTCCGGCTGGAGCCGCGTAGTGCCACTCGCCGAGAGGCGACCTGCACACCGACACCAGCGCCGCCCCCGGCCCACAAGGCCGGGGGCGGCGCTGTCGCTCTGCCCGCCCCCGCCCCCGCGCTGCTTTGTGTCTCCCTTTGCTCTGCACCCCTCCGCGCACCACTCACGAAGCGTGACCGTCGCATCGGCGGGTGCAGAGCAAAGGAAGGGTTGCGGGGCCGTCGGCCCAAGAGCGCAGGCCAGCGACGGGGTGACGTTTGACCGATTCCGCCCCGGGTAGCTGATCGACGTGACCGACGACTCACCACTGGCCGACGAGCCGGACACCCGGGCACTCGACGACCTGCTCGACGGCATCTTCCGAGGCCAGGAGCGGGTTGAGCAGGCGGAGATCTACCGTCAGGCGGTGGCCGCAGAACTCCCGCCGGAGCTGCTCGCCCGCATCGACGCGCTCCCCGAGGGTGAGTACGCGGTGGACGAGGCCAGTGACCTGCTGGGCGGCTCGGTCGGCTGAGCGACCGCGGAAGGGACACCGACATGACGCACCACGAGGACCACGACGAGAAGGTGCCGGCGCTGGGTCAGCCCCCGAAGGGCAGGGACACCACGCCCGAGCCGGACTTCGCCAACGAGCACGACCGCACGGCGGTGGATCGGGACATCATCACCGGGGCGGACGAGGACGAACGGGAACCGGAGTCGCCGCACGGTTGGTCCGGCATGCAGCGCTGAAGGCGTACGAAAAAAGGGGGGCCGGCGCAGGCCGGCCCCCCTTTTTTGGCTTTCAGTCGTCGTGCCCGCCCTCGGCGGCCTGCTGCGCCGTCGCGTACGCCATCTGGAGGAAGTCGGACGCGGCGCCCGCCGTCTGCGCGGTCGCCACCAGGCGGGTGAGCCGGGGCGCGAGCACCAGGCCACCGGTCAGCCCGGTGGCCACCCAGACCGCCAGGCAGAACGGGCAGCTCAGCAGCTCGCCGATGGCGTGCCGGGTGGGGCTGCCCGAGTCGCGGACCTGCTCCATCACCTCGCCGCTGCCGATCGGGCGGTCGTAGCGGGTGAACGGCGCCCGCAACGGGCTGGTCACCGCGTCCTTGGACAGCAACCGGCTCAGCTTGTGCGTGGCGATGGAGAGCAGCACCACGTCGGACGGCGCGGGACGCTCCGGCACCGGCCGGCCCGTCGCCTTGACCAGGCCGGCGAGAGCCCCGGTCACCCCGGCGTAGGCGCCCATCGCCACCAGGTAGCCGCCGAGCGGCCGGTGCTCGTGCGGCGCGTACGCCCGGCGCAGCCGGGCCGCCTTCTGCCGCAGGCCAGTGTCGCTCACCCGATCTCCTCATGTGTCGTGGTGGTGCGGGAACGGCGTCGCGCGTGGCCGACTCAGCCGGCCTGGAGGTTGTCGGCGACCTCGCGTGCCAGGTTGGTGAGCGCCTCGTCGGCAAGCTGGTCCGGACCGGGCCCGCCGGACCCGTCGGCCAGGTCCAGCTGGATCCGCGCGCCACCGGAATCGGCCGGCTCCACCCGGATCTCGGCGGACCAGTCGTCGGCGTCGCCGTCGCCCCAGCGGGCGCGCAGCTCCTCGCCGCTGATCTCCGCGGCGGGGCTGCCGTCGCCGCGCAGCGGCTCCGGCAGCCAGGCCGAGGCACGGTCGGGGTCGGTGGCTGTGCTGAAGACCACCTCGGGTGGCGCGGACATGCCGCGCACGGCGCGCGCCGGCATCACGCGTCCCGCAGGCGGCTGGGATCGACCTCTCGACCCGGGTGTCGGGCCAGGTACTCGGTCTCCAACTCCGCCGTGCGCCGGAGGTGGTTCGCGAGTGCGGAGTCGGCAGCGTGCCGCAGGGTGTCCAGGCGGGTTCGGTGCAGGCTGTGCATCTCGCGGATCAGGTCCTCGTCGGAAAGCTCCGTCGGGTCGATGCCGAGCAGGTCGTCGTCGAGGCCGGGTGCGCCGGCCGGGTCGGCGAGCTGATCGCCGCCCCACTCGGGCACCCGCTGCTCCGGGCTCGTATCCGCGCTACCGCTGGACGCAAAGCCGTCCTCACGTACCGATCCGGTCATGATCGCCCCCCTTGATCTCGTTTGGGCTGGCGTCTAAACGATTGCCCAGGCGCGGTGACGCCAAACCAAGGCGACGAGTCGACGACTACGACACGGTGTCGGAGACCGATGGCGTCCCCGGTACCCTCAATGTCATGAGGCGGCTCTGGACCCCGGCGTGGATCGCACGCCACGTGGCCATGGTCGTGCTGGTCGTGGGCTTCCTGGGGCTGGGCTGGTGGCAGATCAGCCGGGCCACCGCCGGCAACAGCCTGAGCTGGGGGTACGCGGTCGAGTGGCCGATCTTCGCCGGCTTCGTGGTCTACGTCTGGTGGCGTGAGGTGAAGATGGCCCGCCGCAGGGCGACGGAGGCCGACGCGCCGCCAGCGGATCCGGCCGTCGAGCCGGCGCCGGCGGTCACCACCGGGTCCCGACCGGGGGTACGCCGCCCGGTGCGGGTGTCCCGGGTGCCCGCCACCGGGGACGTCGTCGAGGACAACGACCTGGCCGCCTACAACCACTACCTGTCATGGTTGAACGCCAATCCGGGCGCCCGGCCCGGCGACTATCCCGGCTGAGCCGGGTTCGGAAGGACGGACGAAGGTGGGCGCTGCCCTTACCCGGTACCGCGTGATCGCCTGGATCGTGGGCGTGGTGCTGATCCTGCTGGTCGTGGTCGGCATGCCGCTGAAGTACGCGTTCGACAATCCGGTCGTGGTGGAGACGATCGGGCCGGCGCACGGCTTCCTTTACATGATCTACCTGGTGGCCGCGTTCGATCTGAGCCGCCGAGCCGACTGGCCGCTGAAGCGGATGCTGCTGGTGATGCTGGCCGGCACGGTGCCGTTCGTCTCGTTCTACGCCGAGCGCCGGGTCAGCGCCTGGGTGGCAGCGCCGCAGGCCGAGCGGACTCCGGAGCCCGTCCTCCCGCGATGACGGTCAGCGGGCGTGAAGATTGCTTGCGCCGACCTTCACGCCGGTCGCGCCGCATCAGCGGTTGGGCCGCCACGGATCCGCTTCGGCGATCGGGTCGACCCAACTGCCGTAGCGGTTGACCTCCCGGGCCCGGAGCAGCGACCGGGTGACCTGGCCGAACTGTCGTTCGTCGTCGGCGCTGAACAGCAGCACCTCCGAGCCTTGGTACCACCCCCACAGTTCGTGTGGCGGTGGGCGCCAGCGATCGCCGACCAGGGCGAGAGCGGCCGGGAGCAGGAACACGGCGCCGAGGATCAGGTACGCCCCGGCGGTGAGGCGGTGCAGACCGCCGGTGAAGCCGAGAAGCACCCCCACACCGCCGAGCATGCTGGCGGTGATGACCACGGCCCGGACGGCGATCCGGTCGTGCGGACCCCGGGTGGTACGCAGATGGGTCAGGTCGGCGACCCGGTAACTGTTCCGACCGATGGTGAACCGGTCGATGGTCACGATGATGCCGGGCCGCGCGTACAGCAGGGTCGACCGGGCGCCCGGCACCGTTCGCGGCGGTCGCGTCTTTGCGCCTTCACGATTCACGGTTCCTCCCGAAGGGGACGGTTGGCCGAGTGGGCCCGCTGGCGACAGTCATCGCTGCCTGCCGACGGGATTCCCGGCTCCGGACTTCATTGTGTTGCGGCGCCGCCAGTCGACCTGGGCATTTACCGGGTCACGACAGCTCACCCCGACTGGGTGAGATCGCCGAGAAACCGCATCCATTTCAGCTTTTATCGGTTATGGCCACCAGGAATCCGGCGGCATAAGCCCGGAACGACGAAAGTCATAAATCTGTCAGTACGCCGCGAAAAGGGCGATGTTCCCTCGTTCGCAGGTGTCATCAGCCACGATGGCGCCACCCAGCCCACCGGCCCGACCCGCAACTCTCCCAACTTTCGCCCCTGCTTCAACTGCGAGTCACATCCGTCTCGGGTTAGGTTGGGCAAGCCGGTCCGGCCCAGTGCCGTCCGCCCGGGTGGCCCCGGCCGGTGTCGTCGAGGGCGTCAGCAGCCCCGGCGGCCGTGGGAGAGGGGCCTTCCGCTCTTGTCATCCCTGAGAAATCTGCTGCGCACCGTGGCGCTGGTCGGCATGTCGGCCGCGCTGATCGCCCCGACGGCGGTGGCCCAGGCCGAGCCGTCCCCCGCCGACCTGACCCGCCGGATCGAGACGTCCTCGGCCGAGTTGGAGCGGGTCGTCGAGTCGTACAACAAGTTGCGTGAGGAGATCAAGACAAACGAGGCCGCCGTGGCCCGATTACAGACCCGCATCGGCCCGCTCGAACAGCAGGTCGAGCAGAGCCGGGCCGACGTGGCCGAAATCGCCTCCACGGCGTACAAGAGTGGCGGCCTGCGCACCGCGGACGCCCTGCTGCGCGCGGGCGGCTCGGCTGCGCTGCTGGACCGGCTCGGCACGATCGAGCAGTTGACCCGCCAGCGGCAGGAGCGCATCTCCGGCTTTACCACCGACCAGCGGCGGCTGCTCGACGAGAAGGCCCGCCTGGGCACGACCTTGACCCGGCAGGCCGCACAGGCCCGTCAGCTCGCCGCGGCCAAGAAGCAGATCGAACAGGACCTGGCCAAGCTGTACGAGCTGCGCCGGCAGGCGTACGGGGCCGCCACTGAGCGACCCGCGCCCAAGGCAGCGACGACCGAGGCCAGGAACGTGCCCGCCGTGTCCGGTGCTGCCGGAACAGCCGTGCGGTACGCGTTCGGGGCGATCGGCAAGCCGTACAAGTGGGCGGCCGAAGGGCCGGACGGCTACGACTGCTCCGGGCTGACCCTGGCGTCCTGGCGGGCGGCCGGCAAGTCGCTGCCGCACAGCGCCCGGATGCAGTGGAGCGCTGTCGCCCACATCGGGCGAGGGGAGCTACGCCCCGGTGACCTCATCTTCTACAGCGGGCTCGGGCACGTCGCCCTCTACGTCGGCGACGGTCAGGTGATCGACGCGCCCAGCGCCGGTCGCAACGTGCTCAAGCGTGGCATGAACATGATGTCCATCCACGGTTACGGCCGGG
>NZ_JBEZEH010000203.1:0-13294 GCF_040648775.1 Micromonospora sp. NPDC049089 | reverse complement strand
GGGCCCCCCCGCCCCGGCGGGGGGGGCGCCCCCCCCCCGGGCGCGCCCGCCGCCCAGGCGGCAACACCGCCGGCCACGCCGGATACCCCGCTAGGACGTCGGCGACGACGGTTCTGCGGCTAGGACGTCGGCGACGACGCAGGCGATGTTGTCCGGCGCCCCCTCGGCCCGCGCCAGATCGATCAGCGCCCGCACCGTGTCCTCGGGATCGTCCGTCGCGGCCAACGCCGACCCCAACCCGGCCCGGCCGACGACCGCGGACAGCCCGTCGGAGCACAACAGGTACCGGTCACCCGGAACCGCGGTACGCAACGCCAGATCCGCCTCGACCTGCCGGCCGCCACCGAGGGCACGCACCAGCACCGCGCGCTGCGGGTGCGTCGCGGCCTGGTCCCGGTCGAGCCGACCCTGATCAACCTGGGTCTGCACCCAGGTGTGATCCTGCGTGAGCAACGACAACTCACCGCCGCGCAGCAGGTAGGCCCGGGTGTCACCGACGTGCACCAGCGCCAGCCGGGAACCGCTGAGCAGCAGCGCGGTCAGCGTCGTGACGGGCTGGTCGGTGTCGGTGGCCAACCCGTGCACGGCACGGTCGGCGGCGCTCACCGCGCCAGCCAGCATCGTCAGCAGGTCCGCGCCCGGCACGTCGGTCAGGGCCAACGGCTTCAGGGCGTCGACGGCGGCGGCGCTGGCGGCCGCCCCGCCGGGCCCCCGCATCCCGTCGGCCACGGCGAGCAACCGCTCGCCGGCGTACGCGGTGTCCTCGTTGCTGTCGCGCACGAGCCCGGTGTCACAACCGGCGGCAGAGCGAACGACAACTGTGGGATCCGGGACAGACATGGTGGTACCCCCTTCAGACAGGTGGTCCACGAGGAGGGTGGCGAGCCGGGCGCGGGCCGCGGTGTCGGCGCTGACCTGTTGCCAGTACGCGGTGACCGCCTCAGCCGCCGCTGCCGGCTCCAGGTCACACACGACCCGGATCGTCGCCAGCGGCATACCGAGCCGACGCAACTGGGCGACCAGCCGCGCCACCGGCAGCTGAGCCGGGTCGTAGAGCCGGTAACCGGACTCCGGATCGACAGCGGCCGGCACCAGCAGCCCGCCCTGGTCGTACAGGCGCAACGCCTTCGGCGTCAGCCTCGCCGCCCGGGCGAACGCCCCGATGGTCATCAGCCCCACGTCGACATCCTCCTCGCGCGCCGGTCACGGCGACCGGCTCCCACCAGGCTCAGGGTTGCCCGAAGGTCAAGGTCAAGCCGATGACGCCGCCCGCACCCCCGGCACCGGTAGGTTGGGCGCATGCGCGTCGTCATCGCCGGAGGCCACGGCAGGATCGCCCTCCTGTTGCAACGCCACCTCGTCGGGCGCGGCGACACCGCCGTCGGCCTCATCCGCAACCCCGAGCAGACCGCGACGCTGCGCGCCGCCGGCGCCACCCCCGTCGTCTGCGACCTGGAGCACACCTCGCCGGAACAGGTGGCCGAGCACCTGCGCGGTGCCGACGCGGTGGTCTTCGCCGCCGGCGCGGGCCCCGGCAGCGGCGCCGCCCGCAAGGACACCGTCGACCGGGCCGCCGCCGCGCTGCTCGCCGACGCCGCCATCCACGCCGGCGTCCACCGCTACCTGCTCGTCTCCTCCATGGGCGTGGACACACCACCCGCCCCCGGCACCGACGACGTGTGGGCGGCGTACCTGCGCGCCAAACGCGCCGCCGAGGACGACCTGCGCCGCCGCGACCTGGCCTGGACGGTGCTGCGACCCGGCCGGCTCACCGACGACCCACCCACCGGGCGGGTCACCCTCACCCCACACGCCGGTAGTGGCGCGATCAGCCGCACCGACGTCGCCCACGTCCTCGCCGCGCTGCTCGACGAACCGCGCACCACCGGCGCGACACTGGAACTCGTCGACGGGCCCACCCCGATCGTCGAGGCCGTCCGCGCTGCCGCCAGCTGACCCACCCGGCGCGCAGAGAAAAGAACCTGGCACCCACCCACCAGGTGCGGCCCTCAGCCGCCCGGGCGGCTCGCGGCGACCAACACCGGCCCACCGGGGACGGTCGGAAAACGCCGGACGTCACCCAACCCGGCCTCCGCCAGCACCGCCGCCATCCGGTCGGCGTCGAAGGCGTTGCCGCCGTTGCGGACGGCGTTCCACCGGTCGACGGCCGCCCGCAACGGGTCCCCGGCCGGCGGATTGGTGCCGGCCACCAGCCAGCCACCGGGTCGCAGCGCCTGCACCAACCGGGGCAACGCGAGCGCCAACGTCTGCTGGGGAAGAAACGGCGCCGGCACCCACACCAGGTCGTACCCATCCGGCTCGGCCACGTCCGCGACGTCCTGCCGGCGCACACTGATCCGGTCCGCGACGTCGCGCGCCTCGGCCAACTCCCCGCGGGCCAGGTCCAACGCCCGCTGCAGCACGTCGATGCCCACCACCGACACCCGGGGCAACGCGCGGGCCAGGGCGACAGCCAACGCCGCCACACCGGTGCCCACGTCCAGCACCCGGGCATCCGCCGAGTCCAAGCGCTCCGCCAGCCCCGCCAACTCCGGCACCACCCGGGTCGCCAACGCCCGGCCGGTCGCCGCCGACGCCCGACCCTGATGCAGCAACACCTCGTCGTCGACCTGCGCCCAGCCCGCGCCACCCCCGCCGGAAGGCTCCTGCGCCGCCGCGGCGACCGCCTGCCGCAGCGAACTCAACCGCGCCTGCACCGCACTGCGCCCGGTCGGCCCGTCGGCAGGCACCAGCGACGGGTGCGCGACCGGCGTCCCGCCGTCCCAGGACAGCAGACCGGCCGCCTCCAGTACCGCGCTGCGGTGCGGCGACGCCGCGAGGACCTCGCCGAGCGGGGCCGACAGGGCGTCACTCATGGTGCCGACAGCGGCCGCCAGCGCCCACGCCGACGCCTCCAACGCGGTCAGCGGGTCCGCCGATCCGCCGGATGGAGACGGTGATACCGACACGACGGCACCTCTCCCCGGGGCGGGCCACCGGTCAGCCCCGCCTGACCCCTCCGACTATGCCACCGCCGCCAGCGCACCGGGTGGGGTCCACGTCAGCGCACCCCACCCGGCGACTCAGCGCTGCTGGTGCCGCGGCAACGCCGACTGACCCACCACGCCACCCACGAACGGCGCCCCCGGCGTCTCCGCCGCGATCCGATCCATCGTGCGCGCCAACTGCTCACTGCCGTCGTCGAGATGCCGCGCCGCCGCCTGCATGTGCGACACCATCATCTCGCCGAAGATCCGCAACGCCTCCCGGGTCGCCACCGTGTCGTCGAAGCTCGACCCCGCCGCGCTGCGGTACTCCGCCACCGCCCGCTCCGCCTCCTGCTTCGCCTCCGCCTCCGCCGCGTGCAGGTAACTCTCGTACTGCACCCGGGCGTACTCGGCGACCCGACGCGCGTAGTCATGCGCCTGCGCGATGATCTGCTCGGCCTCCCGCTGCGCCGCCGACAGCAGATTCACCTCACGCGCCGCCGGGACCTTCGCCGCCGCCCCCGTACTCGGGATCACCCCGTGCCGGTGCAACTCCACCCGGTCGGTCAGTCGCTCGTTCTCCGCCCGCAACGTCGCGATCTGCGTCGCCAACAGGTCCAACTCGTCAGCGACCTGCACCCGGAACCGGTCCACATCAGCGTTGTCGTAACCACGCCGAGCGAACGACGCCGCACCGAACTCCCACCGCCGAACCCGGTCGGCGGTCATCCGCACCTGCACACCGCCGGACACCTGCACACCGTCATACCGACTGATCGGCGTCGCACTCACCTGTGCCCACCTCCCGAAGTGCCACCCGCAGCGGACTGCTGCACCGCCGTGCGCCACGCCGGGCCGTACCACTGCGCGCCCAGGCCCTCGTGGTGCACCTGACCCGCGTGGTAGCCCGCCTGCACCAACGTCCGCACCGCGTGCGACACCATCTCGTCCGACCCACACACGAACACGTGCCGGGACCGCCAGTCACCGTCGGCCAACGCCCGGTCCACCGCCTGCACGAACTCCCCCGGCCGGTGCACGTCGGCACCGACCACGTACGTCACCGTCAACCACGGATACGACGATGCCAACTTGTCGATCGCATCGCTGTCGTAGAACTCGCTACGGGACCGGGCCCCCACATACAGGTCCACCCGCCGGCGGGAACCCTCCGCGGCCACCTGCTCCACCAACGCCTTCATCGGCGCCCAGCCGGTACCCGACACCAACAGCAACAGGTCACTGGAGCCCGCCGCCCACAACCCCAGCCGGTCCCCCACCGGCGCCGCCAGGTGGACCCGATCCCCCACCGCCGACCCGTACACCAGCCGCGACGACACCGCACCACCCGGCGCGGCCCGCACATGCAACTCCAACGTGCCGTCCGCCCGCGGCGCGTTGGCCGGCGAGTAGTACCGCCACGACCGCACCGACGGGTGCGACACCCCGATCGACTGACCCGGCGTGAACGGCAACAGATACTGCGGACGCACCGTCAACACCGCCACGTCGAACGCCCGCCGCTCATGCGCCACGATCTCCGCCACCCACCACGGCGGATTGACCGCCTCAGCGGCCTGCGCGGCCTCCACCATCACCTGGGCGACCAACCCGTACGCCGCCGTCCAGTCCGCAGCCAACTCGTCGGTCCACTGCTCGGCGAGGAAATGCTGCAACGTCGCCACCAGCGCCTCACCGACCGCCGGATAGTGCTCCGCGCGGACCGCGAACTTGCGGTGATCCGCGCCGAGATCCTGCAGGAAACCCACCAGCCGATCCACCTGGTCCACGTTGGACACGATGTGACCCAACGCGGTCACGAGGCGGTCCCGCTGACCAGCCATGTTCGTGGGGAACATCTGCCGCGTCTCGGGATGGGCGAGGAACAACGTCGAGTAGAAGTAGAGCGGCACCTGGTCGCCGTGACCGGCGACCACCGACCAGCTCTGCTTGAGGCGAGCGGCGTCCACGCTCAGACGCCCGACCTGTTCCCGGCAGCCACCACCTGGCCCTGCACCTGCCCCAGCACCGTCTGCACATCGGCGATGACGTCCGCCGGCACTCCGAGCTCGGTCAGCGTCACCGTCAGGTACTCGCCCACCTTCGCGTAGTGGCCCACCGTGATGTTCAACGGCTGGTGCGCCTCGTCCAACCCGCGACCGGTGTACTCGTTCGGGCCACCCAGCACCACCGTCAACATCAACGCCAGATGCCGCCGCTGACCCGCCATGTCCACGCCAGCGAAATAGCCCGCCAACTCCGGGTCCGCGAGCACCTTGTCGTAGAACAGCTCAACCGCCGCCTTGACCGAACTGGCACCGCCAATACGGTCGTAGTGCGAGGTGGGAACAGTCTCTTCCGTAACCGTCACGGTCGTTCCTTCCGGGGGTGAAGGGTCCAGAACCGTGAGGGACCATAGCGTGTCAACCGCCCCCGGTCAGCGCCCCCTTATCGGATTCCCGACAACACGACGACACGGTGCGTCACCACTACCGATGGGTATCTCCACAATGGGCAACCAACACGACACCCACGGTATCCACAGTGGACCGACGCGGCCGATCAACCCTCGCCACCGTCACCGACGGTCGCGAGAAAACAACCGGAAAAAAACCGAAAGACCGAACCGTCAGCCGGCGCGCCGCCGCGCCCGCCGCGCCGCCAACTCGTCACCCACCGGATCCGGGCCCGCCGCCACCACCGGCTCCACCGGGCCGCTCGTCGCCGGCTCCGCCGGCAGATGCGACAACGACCCCTGGATCTCCTTGAAAGCCCCACCGATCGCGATGCCGAAGACCCCCTGGCCACCCTGCAACAGGTCGACCACCTCCTCCGGAGACCGGCACTCATACACCGTCGTCCCATCAGAGATCAGCGTGATCCCCGCCAGATCCTCCACACCACGCGACCGCAACGCCTCGATCGCCTTACGGATGTTCTGCAGGGACACCCCCGCATCCAACAACCGCTTCACGACCTTCAACACCACCAGGTCCCGGAACGAATACAACCGCTGCGTCCCCGAACCCGAGGCATCACGAACGCTCGGCACCACCAGCGTCGTCCGCGCCCAGTAATCCAACTGCCGGTAACTGATGCCCACCGCATGGCAGGCCGTCACACCCCGGTAACCAACCGAACCGTCACCCTCAGCCGCCACACCTGGCGACGAGGCACCCGACTCGTCGAACTCTGCACCCGGATCGGAATCCCGCGGCTCGTGCATCCGGACAACCTCCCCGTCAGTGTGGCGACGCATCGTTTCCTCCGACGCGCACCCCTCGACATGGAAACCCTATCGCCACCGTCAGGGGTTACCACGGAGGAACCGACGCGACACGCCGCGCAGCCACCGAGAAAGATCACCAACAGAGCCCAGGCACACCTCAGCCCGCGAAATCCTCCGGACGCACCTGCTCCAGGAACTCGCGGAACTTCTCCACCTCGTCCTCCTGCTCATCAGGGATAACGATCCCCGCCTCGCTGAGGACCTGCTCCGCACAACGAATCGGCGCACCAACCCGCAACGCCAACGCGATCGAATCGCTCGGCCGCGCCGACACCCGCACCCCATCACCGATCAACAGATCAGCGTAGAAGACGTTCTCCTTCAGCTCGGTGATCTCCACCGCCTGCAAGGGCGCCTTCAACGCCGCCAACACGTCCCGCAGAAGGTCATGCGTCAACGGCCGGGCCGGCTTGACCCCCTGCTGCTCATAAGCGATAGCCGTCGCCTCGACCGCGCCGATCCAGATCGGCAGATAGCGGTCCCCCTCGACCTCCCTGAGCAGGACGATCGGCTGGTTGCTGGGCAGCTCCACCCGAACTCCGACCACGCTCAGCTCGCGCACCGCCGCCTCCGTGTCGTTGTCACCTACGCCGCACCGCGCCTTTCCCTGCACGGTACACGGACCGCAACACGGCCGTCCCATGCGCTACAGCACCACGTCCGCGCCGAAAAGGGGTTACCCCGGCAAGCCTACGGCACGCTTCCCGGAAGAGATCTTTCCGCTCAGCCGCCACCCACCGGGCACCCTCACCGACCCAACGTCGACCGCAGCCCCACCCGCACCAACGCCGCGTGCAACTGCTCCGACAACGCCACCAACTCCCGCGCCGTCTCCGCCGCCCGCGCCCGCGCCGCCGGATCACTCTGCCGCGCCAACGGCGCCACCAACTGCGCGAACAAACCGACCTCCCGGTCCGCCGCCGTCCGATAACCCCGCAGGTGCCGCGGCTCCAACCCGTACGCCGCCAACCCCGCCACCGCCGACGCGATGATCAGAGCATCAGCGTCATACCAACCCGGCGGATCCGACACCAGCACACCGAGCCGCTCCAACTCCACCAACGTCGACTCGTCGATCCCACTGCGCGCCACCAGATCCGACCGGCCGAGCCGCACCTGCGACGACTCGGCCGGCTCCGCGAACTCACGACCCGGCACCGCACCATCAGGACCAACCGCAACCAACGCCGGCCGCGACCGCTCCGGCTGCTCACCGGACGAATCCCACTGGGCCAACTGCTCCCGAATCACCCGCAACGGCAGGTACCTGTCCCGCTGCGCGGTCAACACGAACCGCAACCGCGCCACATCGTCCCAGCTGTACTTCCGGTAACCCGCCGCCGTCCGCTGCGGCTCGACCAAACCCTCGGCCTCAAGAAACCGCAGCTTCGAAATCGTGGTATCCGGAAAATCCACCCGCAACTGCCCAAGCACCTCACCGATGCTCATCAGCGGCTCAGACCGAGCCGCCCCGGGTGACATGGAGGCCGCAGGCTCGTTCACCCCCGGCCGGCCTCCTCCTCCGGGCGCGGACCGGCGATGAACACCACCCGGAACTTACCGATCTGAACCTCGTCACCATTGCTCAACGTGGCCGCCTCGACCCGCTCACGATTGACGTACGTGCCATTCAGGCTACCCACGTCCCGCACCGTGAACGTCCCACCATCACGGTGGAACTCCGCGTGCCGACGCGACACCGTCACGTCATCCAGGAAGATGTCACTGTCCGGGTGCCGGCCACTGGTCGTCACATCGTGGTCCAACAAGAACCGGGCACCCGCATTCGGGCCTCGACGAACCACC
Organism: Micromonospora sp. NPDC049089; assembly: GCF_040648775.1. Classification (NCBI taxonomy): domain Bacteria; kingdom Bacillati; phylum Actinomycetota; class Actinomycetes; order Micromonosporales; family Micromonosporaceae; genus Micromonospora; species Micromonospora sp. NPDC049089. The sequence continues at coordinate 5,212 of NZ_JBEZEH010000203.1, read as the reverse complement.
AGCAGCGCCATACCCGGCGGCAACGAACCGGACATCCGGCTCGGCACCACATCGGTATCCGGCCCCTCCAGCACTTCGTCGAGCGAACCGAGATTGAGCGTCGAAGTGACGTCGAGTGGGGGGAACTCGTCGTCTGGCCGCGTCATGGGACCACCTCACGGATCTGTTCGGTCGGCGTCGGGTAATGGCGGGTCTGGCCGCCGGGCACTTGAACACCCGGCGGCTGGCTCCCCGTGCCCGGGAAGGCAATTCCGCAACGCTCAACTATTGGGTTCTCGGTCGACTGGGCGAGCCTAGCCAGCGCCGAAATGCAGGGCAACCGGACGCGCGCAGACATGCCGCGCACCGGATCAAGCACACTCAGCCTTCGGTGATCTTCTGATACGCGGCCGCCGTCAGCAACCCATCCGTCGCAGTCGGATCGTTCGGCGTGATCTCCACCAACCAACCCTCACCGTACGGATCAGTGTTGATCAGCTCAGGCGTGTCAGCCAACGCATCGTTGCGCGCCGCCACCGTACCGGCCACCGGCGCGTAGATCTCCGACACGCTCTTGGTCGACTCGATCTCACCCAACGAGTCACCGGCCGCGACCACCGCACCCGCCTCGGGCAACTGCACGTACACGATGTCACCGAGCGCGTCCTGCGCGAAGTGGGTGATGCCGACCCGGACCGAAGCCGTGCCGTCACCCGCCACCCACTCATGCTCGGCGGTGTATCGCAGATCCTCGGGAATCACCAGACGCGTCCTTCATCCATCGGTGCCCCGGACCACCCGGGTCCGGCGCGGCCGCGCCGGTCAGGAGACCGGACGGGCGTGTTCCAACTTGATCGGCACGTGCAGCGCCGAAACCTCGGCAACCTCACGCTCCCCAAACGTCACGTTACCGCCGTCACCCCGGACCGACGCCACCACCCCACCAGGAATGTTCAACGCCGTACGCATCGTCGCCGGATCACCGATCACCGTGATCGTGTACGGCCCCGACAACCGACGCCCCTCCACGATCAACGACGCGTTGTTCTCCCCATCGAGGAAGTACGTCGACGCGATGATCCGCACCGTCGCCCGATCCCCACCGGAAATCTGCATCGCCTCAGCGCCCGCACCACGCAGCTCCTGCACCGCGTCCAACACCCGGTTCGCCGAAATCGGCTTCACACCGCCGTCGAACTGCACAGTCAACCCCGGACCCACAGCCGGCAACGTCCCCGCCAGGATGCCCAACTCGTCCGCCCGCCGCGTCGCCTCATCCAACGCCGCCTGACGACCCTGCTCACCCGAGCGCAACTGCCGCTGACTGTCCTCCAGAGCCCGGATGTCCTGCTGCAGGCGATTCTCCCGCGCATCCAGATCCGACAGAATCCGGACCAGGTCCTCCTGACGGGTGGCACCCAGAGTCGGGTCCGTCGACGTCGTCTTCAACTGCACGACCAACGTGAACCCCAGCAACGCCAACAACGCGGCGATCATCACCCCGGCCGCACTCCACCGCGACCGACCAGCCACCACCGGCGCCGCCGACTCCCCCACCGGCTCCGCCAACCCGTCGGAACCCGCAACCGGCTGCTCCCCCGACCGCGACACCGCGCTCAGGTCCACCGTCGCACCATCGTCGACCGGCTCCACACCCGGCTCCGCCACAGGCTCGTCATCCGCCGGCGCCTGCGGCGCCAACGGGCTCAACTCATCCGGATCCGGCGCATCCGGCCGCGGATCCGGCTCACCGGCCGGCCCACCCGGCCGCACCGGACCCGCCGGCTGCGGCCACCCGGTCCCCGTGTCGGTCTGCTCGTCACTCATCGCAACCCAACCTACGCCCGGAACAGGTGCCGACGGATCGCCGCCACGTTGCCGAAGATACGCACCCCCAACACAACGACCACACCGGTGGACAACTGCCCACCCACCCCCAACTGGTCACCCAGATACACGATCAGACCAGCCACCAGCACATTCGAAATGAACGACACCACGAACTGCTTGTCGTCGAAGATGCGGTCCAACCGGGCCCGCACCCCACCGAACACCGCGTCCAACGCGGCCACCACCGCGATCGGCAGGTACGGCTGCAACGCCGCCGGCACCGTGGGATCAAGCCACACGCCCAGCACCACACCGGCGAGCAACGCCAACACCGCGATCATCGGCCACCTCCGGAGGGGCTAACAGTCGTCCCCGGACCGGACGACCCGGGACTGCCGGAACGGACACCCGACGCGGAAGGGCTCGGACTGACCGACGGCTTGGCGTAGCGTAGCTGCGGCTCCGGCGCCGCCGGCAGGGTGAGGTCATCCGCCTCCCGCACACCGAACGACAACCCCGTCCCCTGCGCGACCTTCCGCATCAGCGCCGCGTTCCGACTGTCCTCGAACTTGCGCCGCATCGAACCCGGCCCAATCGCCGACACCTCGTACGGCCCGGTCACCGGCCGGAAATCCACGAGCATCGCCTCACCCGCCGACCGGATCGTCGACGTCGACGTCAACCGCTGCCCGTTGATGGCGATCGCCTCCGCGCCAGCACTCCACAACGCGTTCGCCACACCCTGCAGGTCGCTGTAGAGCACCCGCGGCGGCCCCGCGCCGGCACCGGTGACCGCATCAGCCTTGTCCGGCGCGTCCGCCAACCGCACCACCACACCGTCACCGCGCACCCGGCCCAACCCGGTGCTCGCCTCCAGGTTGCGCAACCGGGCGGCGGCCGAACCGGTCAACGCCGCGTCCCGCTGCCGACTGACCTCCTCGCGCAGCTGATCCGCCTGCGTGGACAACCGGTCGGTCTGGCTCTCCCGCTCCTTGATCTGCGCCACCAGACCCGAACGCGCCTGGCTGCGCCCCGGCTCGTCCGCCATCGTCTGCCGGTACGCGACCGCGAACAGGAAACCGAGCATCACCACCACGACCAGGCTCACCGACCGTGCCGGCAAGGCCCGCCATCCGCTCGCCGGAGCGGACTCCGCCGAGCGCCGACGGGCGGCAGCCGCGTCCGCGTACCCCGGATCCAGCGGGTTGCGGAACAGCTCGGTCAGGAAGTCCGGCGCGTACACCCGGTCCTGGCCGGGTTTTCCCAGCCGAGGCGCGCTCACGCCGCCGCTCCCGGACCGCGCGCCGCGCGCACCAGCCGGGCCGCCTGCACGACGTACATCGCGCCGGCCACCCAGTACAGCACCAGCCCCCACCAGGCCAACGCCCAGCCGATGGCGCTCGCCGCCGTCGCCACGTCGGTGGCCGCGCTGGCCAACAGCAGCACCGGGAACGCCGCGAGCAGCAGGAACGTGGCGGTCTTGCCCACGTAGTGCACCGGCGGCGGACCGTACCCGTAGCGACGCAGCACCGCCAGCGAGGCCAGCAGAAGCACCTCACGGGCCAGCAGCGCCGCGGTGAACTGCCACGGCACCACCTCCCGCGCGGTGAAGGCGATCAGGGTGGCGAGGATGTAGAGCCGGTCGGCGAGTGGGTCGAGCAACTCGCCCAGGCGGCTGACCTGGTGAAGGCGGCGGGCGATCCAGCCGTCGACCCAGTCGGTGGTGCCCCCGATGGCCAGCACCACGACCGCCGCCACGTCGGCCCGCGCCACCAGGAACAGGTAGAGGAAGAGCGGCACGCCCAGCAGCCGCCCGAAGCTGATCAGGTTGGGCAGGGTGAGGACCTGGTTGCCGGGAGTCTCGTCACCGGTGTCCCGCGGTTGCTCTGCCCGAGCCGGCCGACGCGACACCGATCCTCCTCCACGGCACGCGGGCCCCCGGCCGGCGCCGGGCGCGGCTGAGGGTCGTACGCGCTGTCGGGCCGACCAGCGCCGGCTCTCCCCTGCGGCCCCGGGCGGGGCCCCTTGCCCTGATACGGCCCGCGATCTCGAGGCTCGCGGGCCGGGTAGGTGCGCTGCCACTATATCGGGCTTCCTCTCGCTGGCCGGCCGCTGCCGTGGCCTGCCGGTGCGGCGGTGTTTCACTGTGGCGTGGATCACCACGCGTAGAGCGTCCTAGGATACTAGTGGAAGAGCGGTTGGTGCTCAGGCCGTCTGGACGGCGGGATCGGCCTGCTGCTCGGGCACCGACGTCGCCGCCCGAGCGAACCCGGCCAGCGCCAGCAACAGCTCGTGCTGCATCCGCGCCGGCATCCGGTCCAGCACCGCCTGCACCGCGCGCTGACGCCGCTCGGCCAACTCCCCCAACAGGGTCAGCGCCGCAGGCGTCGGCACCAACCGCACCTCACGCCGGTCACGCGGATCGGCCACCCGACGCAACAGCCCGGTCGCCTCCAACCGGTCGCACAGGCGGCTCGCCGACGAGGGCACCACGTCCAGCAGCTCCGCCAACCCGTTGACGTTGGTCTCCGGACGACCGCTGATCAGCAAGAGCACCCTCAGCTGGGTGGGCGGCACCTGGTGCCGCGACCCGGCCGACTCCAGCACGGCGATCAGCGTCTCGGCGGCCGTGGTGATCGCCGCGGCGAGATCCGCAGGTCGCTCCACCTGATGTCCCCTGCCGTTGTCGCGCTGGTGCCCGCCCGGCAATGCGGCGGCGAAACTCACGCCATGCTCCGCTCGCGTGGCCCGTGCCAGTCCAGACAGACCACGACGGCGTCGTCACGCAGATCGGAATCGGCGTGATAGGCGTGTAGCTCGCGCATCACCGTACCAACCGCCTCGGCCGGCGGCTGCAACCGCGTGGCGCGCAGGGACCGTGCCATCACCCGCTGCCCGTACGGCTCCTGGCCCGGCGGCTCGGCGGCCCACACCCCGTCGCTGACGACGAAGAGCCGGTCACCGGGGGCGAGTTGCATCTCCTGAAGCTCGTAGCGGGTCTCGGCGAACATGCCCAGCGGCAGCTGCTGATCAAGTTTCATCGGCTCGACAGTGGACCCGCGCATCCGCAACAGGTGGGGCGAGCCCGCGTCGACGGCCCGCACCCGGCCGAGGCGAGTGTCCACCTCAAGCAGCAGGGTGGCCACGTACCGGGCGCCCCGGTGTTGGTAGAAGACCGTGTCCGAGGCCAGCTCGGCCTGCTCCACCAGGCCGCCACCGGAGCGACGCGCGTTGCGCATCGCGTTGACAGTGACGGCTGTCAACAGCGACGCCGCCAGGCCGTTGCCCTCGCCGTTGAGCACCGTCACGGTGAGACGGTCGCCGTCCAGCGACCAGTCGAAGTGGTCGCCACCCACCGTGTACGCCGGTTCGAGCTGGCCGGCCAGCTCGAACGCGTGGTGGG
>NZ_JBEZEH010000202.1:0-13325 GCF_040648775.1 Micromonospora sp. NPDC049089 | reverse complement strand
CTCTTCGGCTGAGTCACCGGACGGGCCCCCGGCCCCGGTTCAGCCGTGGCCGGGGGCCCTTCCGCTGTTCAGACGTAGCGCACGCCGATCTGCTCGCGGACCGTGTCCAGCAGCCTCATCACCTCGAGGGTCGTGGCGTGCGGCACCACCGGACTCTCGGTCAGCCCGGCGGCCAGGCAGCGCTGCACCTCGATCGCCTCGTACTGGTAGCCGTTGCCGGCCCCGTCGGCGACGAGCGTCTCCGGCTCCGCGCCGGCCCGGTGCACTGTCACCGAACCCGGCCGGAAGAACGGCTCGGGCAGGTCGATCCGCCCCGTGGTGCCGGTGATCGAGGCGGTCTGCCCGCTCAGCCCGACCATGCCGCAGCTCAGGGTCGCCAGGGCTCCGGTGTCGTAGCCGAACAGCATGCCGGTGTTCTCGTCCGTCCCCTCCGGGCCGAGCTGCGCCCAGGACCTGATGTGCTGCGGCACCCCGAGCAGCAGGTGGGCCAGGCTGATCGGGTAGATCCCCAGGTCGAGCAGGGCGCCCCCGCCCAGCGCCGCGTTGCGCATCCGGTGCTCCGGCGGGAACGGCCCGGCCACCCCGAAGTCGGCCCGGACGCCGGTCACCGTGCCGATCGCCCCGTCCGCGATCAGCTCGACGACCCGCAGGATCATCGGATTCAGCCGCATCCACATGGCCTCCATCAGGAAGACCCCGGCGGCGCGGGCGGTCTCCACCAACTCGGTGCTGGTGGCCAGGTCGAGGGTGAACGGCTTCTCCAACAGCACCGCCCGACCGGCGGTGAGGCAGGTCATCGCCGCCTCGTAGTGCGCGGAGTGCGGGGTCGCCACGTAGATCGCGTCCACCTCCGGGTCGGCGGCCAGCTCCACCCAGGAGCCGTAGGCGCGCTTCGCGCCGTACGTGTCGGCGAAGCGCTGTGCGCTCTCCGCGGCGCGGGAACCGACCGCGACCAACTCGGCGTCCGGCACCAGCCGGAGGTCTTCGGCGAAACGGCTGGCGATGTGGCCGGTGGCCAGGATGCCCCAACGAGTCATGCCGGAACGCTAGCCCAGCCAGGTGAACCGCCCGCTGCCCGGCCTGCGACGCGACCACATCCCGGCCCGGCGCTTCCGGGCCTGACGCCGTGATGAGCGTGATGACTCAGAGGCATATTGATGTCTCAGGGTCATCACGCTCGAATCGCCGACCGCGCCGACCGCGCCGACCGCGCCGACCGCGCCGACCGCGCCGACCGCGCCGACCGCGCCGACCGCCCAGCGCGCGGCCGGCGTTCCCCAGGCGGGAACTAGGCTCGCGGGCATGACGATCGACAGTGACGGCTTTCCCGCCCCGGCCGCCCTGGTCGAGCACGCCCGCCGGTTCCAGGCCGAGGGCGGCACCCCGGCGACGCCGCGGGTCGCGGCCACCGTGTTGCTGCTGCGTCCGACCGACGCCGACTTCGAGGTGTACGTCATCCGTCGGGTCGCCGCGATGACCTTCGGCGGGATGTACGCCTTCCCCGGAGGCGGGGTGGACCGCTCCGACTCGGAGGCGCACCTGGACTGGGCCGGCCCGACGCCGGGCGAGTGGGCGGACCGTCTCGGAGTGGCCCCGGAGGCCGCGCAGGCGGTGGTCTGCGCGGCAGCGCGGGAGGTCTTCGAGGAGGCCGGTGTGCTGCTCGCGGGCCCGGACCGGGAGACCGTGGTGGGCGACGTCAGCGGCGACGACTGGGAGGCGGCCCGACAGGACCTGGAGGGACGCCGGCTGGGCTTCGCGGCGCTGCTCGCCGACCGTCAGCTCACGCTTCGGTCGGACCTGCTGCTGCCCTGGAGTCGGTGGATCACTCCCGAGTTCGAGCCGCGCCGCTTCGACACGTACTTCTTCGTCGCCCTGTTGCCGGCGGGCCAGCGGACCCGCGACGTCTCCGGCGAGGCCGACCACACCCTGTGGATCCGCCCGGCGGACGCGCTGGCCCGCGCGCAGGCCGGCGAGCTGACGATGCTGCCACCGACCCTGGTCACGCTGGCCCAGGTGGCGGCTGCCGGTGACCTGGCCGGGGTGGCGCGGGCGGCGGCCGATCGGGACGCCGTCACTCCGGTCATCCCGCGCCTGGACCTGCCCCCGGACGGTGAACCCCGCTTCGTCCTGGGCTGAGCCCACACACCGTGCCGCAGTCCCGGCCCGGCCCCGTTCGTTGTCTGCGCGCCCTCGATGCCCGCCACCGCGACCCTGGGACGGGGCCGGCGGCGTGATGGCCCGGCCGCACTACGCGGCCGGCCGGCCGGCGGGGCGGTGTCGGCGGCGGACATGGCACCGGCGCCACGCCGGGAGGCGGGGCGCCGGTGACCGGACGAGGTCGGCTCAGCCGAAGCGGCCGGTGATGTAGTCCTCGGTCTTCTTCACGCTCGGGTTGCTGAAGATCTTCTGGGTGTTGTCGTACTCGATCAGCCGGCCCGGGTCGCCGGTCTTCTCGATCGAGAAGAAGGCGGTCCGGTCCGAGACACGCGCTGCCTGCTGCATGTTGTGCGTCACGATGATGATCGTGAACTTGTCCTTGAGCTGGAACATCAGGTCCTCAATCGCCAGCGTGGAGATCGGGTCCAGGGCGGAGCACGGCTCGTCCATCAGGACGACCTGCGGCTCGACCGCGATGGTCCGGGCGATGCAGAGCCGCTGCTGCTGACCGCCGGAGAGGCCCGCGCCGGGCTTGCCCAGCCGGTCCTTGACCTCGCCCCACAGGTTCGCGGCGCGTAGGGCCTTCTCGGCCGCGTCCTCCAGGATCGACTTCTTGCGGACCCCGTTGAGCTTCAGCCCGGCCACCACGTTCTCGAAGATGCTCATGGTGGGGAACGGGTTCGGCCGCTGGAAGACCATGCCGATGGTGCGCCGGACCGCTGTGACGTCCACGTCCCGGTCGTAGATGTCCTGGTCGTCGATGGTCAGGCTGCCCTCGACCCGGGCTCCCGGCAGCACCTCGTGCATCCGGTTGATCGACCGCAGGAACGTCGACTTGCCGCAACCGGACGGCCCGATGAGAGCGGTGACCGTCTTCGGCTCGACCGTCAGGTTGATGTTCTCGATCGCCTTGAAGCCGCCGTAGTACGCGGTGACGTTCGAGGCGGAGACGCGCTTGGCCATGGTGGTACCTCCGGGGTTCATCGGCTGAGCCTGTTGCGACGGGCCAGCAGCTTCGCCGCGATCGTCAGGATGAGCACGAGGGCGACCAGGGTGAGTGCAGCGGTCCACGCCCGTGCCGGGGCGTACTTCGACGCGTCGCCGGCCTGCTGGTAGACGAAGAGGGACAGCGACGACTGGTTGTTCTCGAAGGGGTTGGTGTTGATCGCGGCCCCACCGCCGGCGACCAGCAGCACCGGGGCGGTCTCGCCGGCCGCGCGGGCGATGGCGAGCATGACGCCGGTGACGATGCCGGGCAGCGCCGTCGGCAGGACCACCCGCAGGATGGTCTTCCACTTGGGTACGCCGAGCGCGTACGCGCCCTCGCGCAGTGGCGCCGGTACGAGGCGGAGCATCTCCTCGGTGGACCGGACGATGGTGGGCAGCATGAGCACGCTCAGCGCGAGCGCGGCGGCGAAGCCGGAGAAGCTGGGCCGACCGTCGTTGAACCACGGCGACACGATGAGCACCCAGAACGCCAGCACGAAGAGACCGGAGACGATCGACGGGATGCCGGTCATCACGTCCACGAAGAACCGGATCGCGAAGGCGAACTTGCCCCGCCCGTACTCGACGATGTAGATCGCGCAGAGAACGCCGAGCGGGACGGTGATCAGGGTGGCGATGCCGACCTGCTCCAGCGTGCCGACGATCGCGTGGTACGCGCCGCCGTTGGCGTCCCGGGCCCCGATGTTGTTCATCGAGGTCTGGAAGAAGTTGACGTCGAGTCGGTCGGCACCCTTGCTGACCAGCGTCCAGACCACCGACACGAGCGGCAGCACCGCCAGCACGAAGGCGGAGTGGATCAGTGCGCTCCAGGTGCGGTTGCGGGCCGATCGGCGTCCTTCGACCGCGTTGGCGGCGGCGAAGAGCCCGACCAGGTAGAGGATCGCGCCGAGGACGACCACGAGGACCGGGCCGCCGATGCTGGTGCCGTAGACGACCACGGCGGAGAGCGCCAGGGCCGCCACGGCGATGGCCGGGGCGGCGTACCAGGGAAGTCGCTTTGCCCGCAGCGAGTCGGGCTGGGCCGGCGGCCGGGTGCGGTGGGAGGTGGCGGTTGTGGTCATGCGGCCGACTCCGTGAACTCCCGGCGGCGGTAGATGATCGCCCGCGCCGTGATGTTGACGATCAGCGTGATGGTGAACAGCACCAGACCGGAGGCGATGAGCGCTCCCCGGCCGGTCTCGTTCGCCTCGCCGAACGCGTTGGCGATGTTGGCGGCGATGGTGTTGCCGCCGTTCTGGATCAGGTTGAACGAGATGCCGAAGGTGATGCCGAGGGTCAGCGCCAGGGCGATGGTCTCGCCGAGCGCACGACCGAGGCCGAGCATCATCGCGGCGATGATGCCGGGACGGCCGTAGGGGAGCACCGCGGTGCGGAGCATCTCCCAGCGGGTGGCGCCCAGGGCGAGGGCGGCCTCCTCGTTCGCCGTCGGCGTCTGGAGGAACACCTCGCGGGAGAGCGAGGTGATGATCGGCAGCACCATGATCGCGAGCACCAGGGCACCGAGCATGACGGACGCCCCGAAGGGGCCGTCGCCACCGAAGAGCGGGATCCAGCCGAAGTGCTGGTTCAGCCAGACCGAGAAGTCCCGGACGGGGCTGCTGAAGACGTCCCGCCCCCAGAGGCCGAAGACCACGCTCGGTACGGCGGCCAGCAGGTCGACCAGGAAGCCGAGCGCGGTGCCCAACCGGCGCGGCGCGTAGTGCGAGAGGTAGAGCGCGATGCCGAGCGCCACCGGCACCGCGATGAGTAGTGCGAGGGCCGAGCTGAGCACGGTGCCGAAGGCCAGCGCACCGATGCCGAACTTCGGCTCGGTGTCGTTGGGGGACCAGCCCTCGTAGGACCAGAAGTTCTCGGTGTTGGCGCGTAGGGCCGGCACCGCCTTGGCGACCAGGAAGATCGCGATGGCGGCGATGATGACCAGAACGGCGGTGCCGGCGGCCAGAGTGAGGCCGCGGAAGGCCCGCTCGGCGCCGAACTTACGGCTGCGCGGCAGCGCGCCGCCGCCGCCCAGCCCGGTGCCGCCCGGGGAACGGGTGCTGACTGGTGCCTCGGCCACACGCGCCGAGGCACCGGCGGGCCACTCGTGACTCTGGGTCACGCGCGTCCCGCCGGTGCCGGCGTCGGCCGAGCGGTGAGGGGTTTCACCCATCTGCTCGCTCGATTCGGTTGCGGAGGTGTGGAATCGGGTCAGGAGAGGTTCTTGACCGCGGTCTCGACCTTGGTGCGGACCGTCTCCGGCAGCGGGGCGTAGCCCAGCTCGGTGAGAGAGGCCTGGCCCTCGGCACTGGCGGCGTGGCCCAGCAGGCCCTTGACCAGCTTCAGCTTGTCGGCCGCGAGGCCCTTGCTGCAGACGATCTCGTACGTGGCCAGGACGATCGGGTAGGCCCCGGCCTCCTTGGTGTTGTAGTCGATCTTCAGCTTGAGGTCGTCGCCCTGCCCCTCGATGGCAGCGCCCGCGATGGTCTTGCCGGCCGCCTCGGCGGTCAGCGCGGCGAACTCGCCGTTGCCGTTGCCGATCTTCGACATCTTCAGACCGGCGTTCTCGGCGAACGACCACTCCATGTAGCCGATGGAGCCGTCGGCGCCCTTGACCCGGCTGGCCACGCCGTCCGAGCCCTTGGCGCCGGTGCCGCCCGGGGCCTTCCACGCCTTGGCGTTGCCCAGGGTCCAGTCGCTCTCAGCGGTCTTCGAGAGGTACTTGGTGAAGTTGTCGGTGGTGCCCGACTCGTCCGAACGGTGGACGGTCTGGATCGTGGTCGCCGGGAGCTTGGCTTCCGGGTTGTCGGCCTTGATCGTGGCGTCGTCCCACTTGGTGACCTTGCCAGCGAAGATCTTCGCCAGGGTGGCCGGCTTGAGCTGGAGGTTGTCCACGCCGCTGACGTTGTAGGCGACGGCCACCGGGCCGATCACCATCGGCAGGTGGATGGCCTTGCCACCGACACACTTGGCGTCCGCCTGCGGCTGCTCCTCCGGCTTGAGCGCGGAGTCGGAGCCGGCGAAGTCGGCGGTCCCGGCGATGAACGCCTGGATGCCGGCGCCCGAGCCGGAAGCCTCGTAGTTGATCGTGGTGCCCTGGCACTTCTGCTGGTACGCCTTGATCCACTCGGCCATGGCGTTCTTCTGCGCCGACGAGCCCTGGGCGTTCAGCGTGCCGGTAGCGCAGTCGACCGCGGCGGCCGAGCCCGAGGCGCTCGCGCCGGAGGCGGGCTCGTTGTTGTCCGAGCCGCATGCACTGAGGCCGAGCGTCGCGGCAAGAGCGAGGCAGGCAATAGTGCCGTACCGCTGGAGCTTCACCTGAGGGGTTTCCCTTCGCGTCTGACTTGGCGCCCCGATCCCGGGGCCCGAGGACCGGCACTGACCGGCTGACACGAAAGTTAGAAGTGCCAGGTAGCCGGTTCGCCGGTCGCAAGTGAACGCAAGGTGAACACGTACGGCCCCTGAGATGACCGCTTGCTGAGGGTGAGTTGTCCGTTAAGTGAACCCGGATACACCTGTCGGAAGTATGGCCATATTTCTGGTTCGGCGTTATCCCGCCGACGCTCGCCCGTTACCCATCGGTGACGCGCTCGGAGCGACGGCCGACGGTCAGCCCAGGTGGTAGTTGATGTGCGCGGACCACCGGGCGAAGCCCAGCCGCTCGTAGAGCGCGACGGCCCCGGTGTTCGAGTCGTCCACGAAGAGCATCACCCGGTCGAGGCCACGCTTGTCCCGCAGGTGTGCCAACCCGGCGGTGGTCAGGGCCCGGCCCAGCCCGCCACCGTGCGCGGTCGGCTCGACCCCCAGGACGTACACCTCGCCGATCCGGGCCGACCCCGGCCGCTCGTGCACCTTGGTCCAGTGGAAACCGAGCAGTCGGCCGGTCGCGGTCTCTTCGGCGAGCAGGAAGCCTGCCGGATCGAACCACGGCTCGGCGAGGCGGACCCGTAGGTCGTCCGACGTCCACCGGCCCTGTTCGGGGTGCTCGGCGAAGGCCCGTGCGTTGAGGGCCAACCAGGCCGCGTCGTCCGCCCCGGGCCGGAACGCGCGCAGCGCCACCCCGTCGGGCAGGCGCGGTTCACCCAGCGGGGCCGCCAACGGCCGGCGCAGCTGCCAGAGCACCCGGGCGCGGGCGAAGCCGAGGTCGACGGCGAGCGCGGCGGCCGAGGGGTGGTCGCCGTGCGCCCACGCCCGCAGCGGCCCGGTGGCCGAGGCGAGTACGCCCCGGGCGAGCGCCCGCCCGGTGCCCCGCCGCCGGTACGCGGGGTGCACGACCAGCTCCACCCCGATTCCACCGACCGGGTCGGTGGTGTCCAGGTGTGCGTACCCGGTGAGGGTGCCGTCGTCGGCGCGGGCGATCAGATGCACGGCGGGGGCGTCGGGGTCGCGCAGCCGCAGCAGGACGTGTTCGTCGAGCGGGTCGGCTCCGTCCGTGTCACCTGCGGCGCCGGCGAGGGCGAGTACGTCGGCGATCTCCGCCGGCGCCAGCTGGTCGCTCCGGGTCACCTGGTCGCTGGTCGGCTCCGCGCTGCTCATCCCGCCACCGTATCCGTTGCGTGTCGTGACGCCCGGAGCGTCTCCGTAAAGCCCCGGCTCACGTCGGGTCGGTGGGGAGTGCCTCCAGCTCGAACCGGGCGGTCAGGTCGGGCAGGATGCGGCGCAGCGCGTCCATCGTTCCCTGCCGGTCCCCACCGGCGTCGTGCAGCAGCACCACCGAGCCCGGCGCGGCCTGGCTCAGCACCGTCGCGGTGATCTTGGTGGCGCCGGGTAGCTCCCAGTCCGACGGGTCCACCGACCAGTGCAGCGGGGTCATGCCGAGCTGCCGCGCCACCGACACCACCGGGTACGTCCACGCTCCGCCAGGCTGGCGGTACCAGACGATCGGCGCGTTCGGCACCGCCGCCCGGATCGCCGCGTTGGTGCGCAGAAGGTCGGAGCGGATCGCGTCGGCCGACCGGGTGCCCAGGCCGACGTCATGGTGCCAGGAGTGGTTGCACAGGGTGTGCCCGTCGTCCACGATCGACTGGATCAGGTCGGGGTGGTTCTGCGCGTTCTCGCCGACGACGCAGAACGTGGCGCGCACGTCGTATTCGCGCAGGAGGGCGAGGACCTGCGGCGTGTAGCGCGGGTCCGGCCCATCGTCGAAGGTCAGCGCGAGCCGCGGGGTGCCGGTGGTGGCGTGCGCGCCGAACAGGTTGTCGCCTCCGGCCACCCGTCCGGACCCGTCCTGGCCGGTCTCGGCCGGGCCGGTCTGGACCGCGCTCGCGCTGGCGCTCGGGGCTCCGCCCGGCTCGCCGACGCTGGGTTGGTCGGCGTAGTGCGGTCCGTCGGCGCTCGTGGTGACACCGGTGGAATGCCGAGGCGTCTGGTCGGGGACGAGGCTGCGGCCCAGCATGTACGCGGAGCCGAGCAGCCCCGCCACCACCAGCGTCACGATCCCCGCGGCCCGGGCGGTGGTGCTGCCCCGCGTCACGACTTCCGCCTGGTTTGCCGGTCACGCCGGCCCGTCGCCCCCGTGGTCAGTGCGCGCACCGTCGCCCCTTTCTCCGACAAACCCGGCAGTCAGAATAGAGCTGCCAAGCTGTGCAAAAAGGGCATATGGGAAATCGCCCGGAGCCGTCTCCGGATCAGACCGGCAGGGGCGCGTGCTCCGCCTCGGCAAGCGACCGCGACGGAGGCACGACGAACTTGTAGCCGACCTGGCGAACGGTGCCGATCATCGACTCGTACTCCGAGCCGAGCTTGGCGCGCAGTCGCCGGACGTGCACGTCCACCGTGCGGGTGCCGCCGAAGTAGTCGTAGCCCCAGACCTCGCGCAGGAGCTGGTCCCGGGTGAACACCCGGCCCGGGTGCTGGGCCAGGAACTTGAGCAGCTCGAACTCCTTGTAGGTGAGGTCGAGCGGACGGCCCTTGAGCTTGGCCGCGTAGGTGTCCGGGTCGATGGTCAACTCGCCCGCCCGGATCGAGCCACCCGCGCCAGCGGTCGCGTTGCTGAGCCGGCCCACGGCCAGCCGCAGCCGTGCCTCGACCTCGGCGGGGCCGGCCGAGGCGAGGATGACGTCGTCGACGCCCCAGTCGGCGTTGAGTGCGATCAGGCCGGCCTCGGTCACCACCGCGACCAACGGCACGCCGAGCCCGGTGGCGTGCAACATCCGGCAGGTCGCCCGGGCCTCGCTCAACTCCGATCGGGCATCCACCATCACCGCGTCGGGGCTGGGGCCCGCGACCAGTGTGCGAACGTCACGCGGCGCGGTGCGGACCGAGTGCGGTAGCAGGTCGAGCGCCGGCAGCACAGCCGACGGTTCTCCTGCGCGCGCGGTCACCAGCAGCAGGATCTCCACGATCACCTCCGTCCCGGCGGCGCGAGGCCGCACGCGACCAGTCGCACTCATCAAGGAGTGCGCTGAGAAATTGCGTGGTCCCGGCGTCGCTGACGGGCGGGTAACGCGTTGAGCCTAACCGATCGCCTCGGCCGCGCCGTCAGGCCATTTCCCGTTTGTCTAGCTTGCCCCTGATCGTGGCCCGGTTTTTAACGTCGCTGAAACCCTTGACCACCGCGTCGGGCCGTCGGTCTGGCACGATCGGGTCGTGTTTCCCTCCACCTCGCCCGAGGCCGGCCGCGAATCGTGGCCCGCCGGGCCCCAACCGGGTCCGGCCGCCGCAGCGACGCGCGGCCAACCGCCCGCGCCGCGTACCGGTCCGGCCACCACCGATGGCGACCGCCGCGAACGGGGTGGGCCGCGCCGTTCCCGCCGCTCCGGCGAGCCGGCCCGCCGATCCGAAGACGAGATCGACGAGCCGGAAGAGGAGGTCATTCCCCCGGTCGCGGTGCACCGTCAACTGGCGCTGACCATCGCCGGCTTCGCCGCCCTGCTCGGCGTCGGCCTGGTGCTCGGCGCGCAGACGTCGGGTCCCGGTCACCGGCTGCCGTTCGCCTTCATCATCTTCGGCGTCCAACTGCTCTTCGTGCTCGCCTGGACGATGGCGATGCGTCCGCCCGCGCTGTTGGTGGTCGCCGGGATCAGCGCCGTTGTCGCGGCGCTGGTCGACATCGCGGCGGTGCAGACCGACGTCGCCGGCCTGGCGCCGCTGGGTTACCTGGCCGCCGGTGGGTTCCTCGCCGCGGTGCTCGGCCAACTGGTTCGTCGCGTCGACCGGGTCCGGGTCACCGACTCCCTCGGTTCCACACTGCTCATCGTGGTCGGGGTGGTGGCTTTCGGCACCCTGATCGTGCTCAGCCGGATCCCGGCCGGCACCCAGGCGATCACCGTCTGCCTGACCGCGAGCGGTGTCGCGCTCACCGTGGCCCGGCTCACCGACGCCGTTCTGCCCTGGCCTCGGCTCGCACCGCAGGTGCCCCGGGGCGCCGCCGGCGTGGTGGCCGGCGCGATGGTCGGCACGCTGACCAGCGCCCTCCTCGGCAGCTACCTGGTGGCTCCCTTCACGCCGACCCGGGCCGCCGTGATCGGCCTGGTCGCGGCGGTCACCGCCGTCCTCTCCGACCTCGCCGTGGGGTACGCGGAGGCGGGCCGGTTGATGGCCGGTGAACCGCCCACGATGTGGGTGGCCCGGCACATGCAGGGCCCGCTCGGCGGCTTCGCCCTGGCGGCGCCCGCCGCGTACGCCATGTGCATGCTTCTCCTCTGAGTCGCGGTTGAGCACTTCGCCGGTCGGGTACCTACGGGTGCGCCGCCCTGCGGCGTCGGTATGAACGACCCGTCGCGGCGCGACGGGCGGAGACAGGAGGCGGCGTGGCGCAGGACTATCCGGTGGACCAGGCGCGACCCCGACGGCGTGGCCGCAAGCTGCTCATCGGGCTGTTCGTGCTGCTCCTGCTGCTGGCGGGGTTGCTGGTGGTCGCCGACCGGGTCGCGGTCGGGGTCGCCGAGCGGATGATCGCCGACCGTGTCCGTCAGGAGATCACCAAGCAGGGCGCGCAGTCCGCCGCTCCTGAGGTGGAGGTGGGCGGGACCCCGTTCCTCACCCAGGTGCTGGATGGCCGTTACCAGCGGATCACCATCAACCTGCGGGACGTGCAGGCCCCGGTCGAGGGCGAAGCCGTTCGGCTCCCGGTGCTCGACGTGACCGCCCGCAAGGTGCGAGCCTCGCTGGACACCCTGCGCACCGGCCAGGGTGACATCGTGGCGGACACCGTCAACGGCGCCGGCACGATCAGCTACGAGAGTCTGGCCGCGCTGCTGAAGCGCCCGGGTCTCACGCTCGGCGAGCAGAACGGCAAGCTCACCGTCACGGCCCCGGCCGACATCCTCGGTCAGAAGCTCACCATCAGCGGCACCGCCGACGTCACCGTCGCCGACAACGGCGCTGTCGCCCTGCGGTTCAACGACCTGGACGCCGCCGGTCTGCCGAACCTGCCGCTGGCCCGGGCCTTTCTGAGCAACTACGCCAAGAGCATCTCCATCGATGTTCCCCTGCCGGAGTTGCCGTTCCAGCTCGCGGTCCGCGAGGTCCGTCCACTGCCGGACGGGCTCGCGGTCACCGTCGACGCGAAGAACGTGCCGATCAACTCCGCTGGCTGACACCGGGGGCGCGGTGGGACGCCGGAGTCCCCGGCGATCCCGGCGATTCCCGGATGGTGGTCGGCCCAGTGGCAGCACGGTCACTGGCTGGTAAGCTCCCTGGCCATGGGGACCCACCTCACCAAACGGCGCGCGGTCGACCTGTGCCGCGTGGCCACCTGCCTGTGTCGCCCCGTCATCTGACGGCGGGGCTGTCTCCGGCCGCCTGACGGCGGCCACCGGCACAGGGTCCTCACACCCTCCGGTCATCCCACCGAACGCCCGGCAGCGGCGCCGTCGCACGAACCCGTGATCCCGTCCTTCCGCTGGGTCCCGCGCGTGGTGCGACAGTTGCATCCATCGATCTCCGCGCGTTGGCTCACCATCCATCCTCACCAGGGAGTGATTCGATGAGTCGCGACACCGCACTCGTTTCGGCCGAGTGGGCCGAGAAGAACCTCGACGCCCCGGGCGTCGTCTTCGTCGAGGTCGACGAGGACACCTCGGCCTACGAGACCGGCCACATCGCCGGCGCCATCAAGATTGACTGGAAGACGGACCTCCAGGACCAGGTCCGCCGGGACTTCGTCAACAAGTCGCAGTTCGAGGCGCTGCTCTCCGAGCGGGGCATCAGCAACGACGACGTCGTCGTCCTGTACGGCGGCAACAACAACTGGTTCGCCGCGTACGCCTACTGGTACTTCAAGCTCTACGGCCACCGGGACGTGAAGCTGCTCGACGGCGGCCGTAAGAAGTGGGAGCTGGACGCCCGTCCGCTCGTCACCGACGCGGTGTCCCGCCCGGCGACGCAGTACGTCGCGCAGGAGCCGGACACTTCGATCCGGGCGTTCCGCGACGAGGTCGTCGCGGCGATCGGCACCAAGAACCTGGTCGACGTGCGCAGCCCCGACGAGTTCGCCGGTCGCCTGCTCGCCCCCGCCCACCTGCCGCAGGAGCAGGCGCAGCGGGCCGGCCACATCCCCACCGCGATCAGCGTGCCGTGGTCCAAGGCGGCCAACGAGGACGGCACCTTCCGGTCCGACGACGAGCTGCGCAGGATCTACGGCGACGCGGGGCTCGACGACGGCAGGGAGACCATCGCGTACTGCCGGATCGGTGAGCGCTCGTCGCACACCTGGTTCGTGCTCCAGGAGCTGCTGGGTCACCGCAACGTCAAGAACTACGACGGCTCCTGGACCGAGTACGGCTCGCTGGTCGGTGTGCCTGTCGCGCTCGGCGACGAACCCGGGGAGGCATGATCATGACTCTTCCCACCGCCGCGGGTTGCGCCGCACCGGACCAGGCTGCGCCGCTGCCGGCCAGCCTGGACCTGGAGAAGGAAACCGTGATCACCGGCATCGTCCGTTCCGCCGAGGCCGAGCCGGTGCCCGGCGCGTACGTCCGGCTGCTCGATTCGACCGGTGAGTTCACCGCCGAGGTGGTCACCTCGTCCGCCGGGCAGTTCCGGTTCTTCGCCGCACCGGGTTCCTGGACGCTGCGGGCGTTGTCCCGGCACGGCAACGGCGACACCGCCGTCACTGCCGGCCGAGGCGTCAACGAGGTTGCCGTCACCGTCGCCTGACCCACTGCTCTGATCGACCGGGGCCGGTCACCCTCCCGGGGGTGGCCGGCCCCGGTCGTTTGTCCTCGGCGTGCCGGCCCGCC
>NZ_JBEZEH010000201.1:0-13329 GCF_040648775.1 Micromonospora sp. NPDC049089 | reverse complement strand
CCACTCCGGGCGGTCAGGCTTGATCCCTGCGTGGTCGGGCTCCCCGGAAACCCCCACCGCAACCCCGGCGGGATTGTGAGCGAGCCCGGCGAGAGCCCGTAGCAGCTCGCCCCGCCCTGCTCCCACGTCGACCACGTCGAACCGCGACGGATGCCCGAGGGCCGCGTCGACCTGGGTGAGCAGGCGCAGCAGCGCGGTGGCGAAGGCCGGGGAGGCGTGCACGCTGGTGCGGAAGTGGTCGGCCGGGCCGGTGCCGGCGACGAAGAAGCCGCCCGGCCCATAGAGGGCTTGGCTCATCGCGTCTCGCCAGGCGATCGACATCAGTTCACTCCGAATGCAGCGGGCGCGGCGCACGGTGATCAGGTGATGAAAAGTAGGTCAGAAACGCTCCGGTTACCTACTTTTCAGCACTTGATCATGGTGGCAGGGGGGACGCGCTGGCCTGGGGCGGTCGGGGACGGTGGTGAAGGGCACTTGAGGTGGTGGTGAAGGTTTTCACACATGCTTGTCCGGGTTCGGTGGGCCGGGCGCATACTTGCGATCGACCGGTACCCCTCTCGAGGACTGGATCGTCGACATGAGCGCACCGATGCGCCCGCGTTCGGCCGCCCCGCAGGGGCCCGCCGTTCTCGGTGCCTCCGCCACTCCCCGCACCTCCCGTCTGCTCACCGTCGGTGTCATTGGCGCCGGTCGGGTCGGCGCCGTGCTGGGCGCCGCGCTCGCCGCCGCCGGGCACCGGGTGGTCGCCGTCTCCGGCAGCTCCGGAGCCAGCCGCGCCCGCCTCGCCCTGCTGTTGCCCGAGGTGCCCCGTCGCCCGGTCACCGCCGTAGCCCACGCCGCCGCCGACCTGCTGCTGATCGCGGTGCCGGACGACAGGCTGGCCGGTGTGGTGACCGACCTCGCCGAGCGGGGCGCTTTGCACCCGGGGCAGATCGTCGCGCACACCTCGGGGGCTCACGGCCTGGCCGTGCTCGGGCCGGCCGTCGCGGCCGGCGCCCGGCCACTCGCCCTGCACCCCGCGATGACCTTCACCGGTACGCCGGACGACCTGACCCGGCTGGACGGCATCTCGTACGGTGTGACCGCCCCGGCGGAGCTGCGCCCGCTGGCTGCCCGGCTGGTCGCCGACCTCGGTGGCGTGCCCGAGTGGGTGGCCGAGTCGGACCGCCCGCTCTACCACGCCGCGCTGGCGCACGGCGCGAACCACCTGGTGACCCTTGTCAACGAGGCGACCGACCGGTTGCGGGACGCCGGGGTTGCCCGGCCGGAGAAGGTGCTCGCCCCGCTGCTGCAGGCCGCCCTGGAGAACGCGCTGCGGCTCGGTGACGACGCGTTGACCGGTCCGGTCTCCCGTGGCGACGCGGGCACCGTGCAGCGGCACCTGGCCCGGTTGGCGGCCACCGCACCGGAATCCGTCCCCGCGTACCTGGCGTTGGCCCGTCGTACCGCCGACCGGGCTATCGCCGCCGGCCGGTTGCGGCCGGTGGACGCGCAGTCGCTGCTCGGCGTGCTGGCCGACAGCAGTCGGGAGGTGGCCGCATGACCCAGGTGGTGCACACGCGCGCCGAGTTGGCCGAGGCCCGGGCCGGGCTGAAGGGCACTGTCGGGGTGGTGATGACCATGGGTGCGCTGCACTCCGGCCACGAGACGTTGCTGCGCGCGGCCCGGGAACAGGCCGACCACGTGCTGGTCACGGTCTTCGTGAACCCGTTGCAGTTCGGGCCGAACGAGGACTTCGACCGCTACCCGCGCACCCTTGAGGCCGATCTGGAGGTGTGCCGGCGGGCGGGCGCGGATCTGGTCTTCGCCCCGTCGGTGGCGGACATGTACCCGGATGGTCAGCCCCGCGTACGCCTCGATCCGGGCCAGCTCGGCGGCGAGCTGGAGGGGGCGAGCCGCCCCGGCTTCTTTCACGGGGTGCTCACTGTGGTGCTGAAGCTGCTCCAGCTCACCCGGCCGGACCTGGCGTTCTTCGGCGAGAAGGACTACCAGCAGCTCACCCTGGTCCGGCGGATGGCCCGCGACCTGGACGTGCCGGTCGAGGTGGTCGGCGTGCCGACCGTCCGGGAGCCGGACGGGCTGGCCCTTTCCAGCCGCAACCGTTACCTGAGTGGGCCGGAGCGGGCCGCCGCGCTGAGTCTGTCCGCCGCGCTGCGGGCCGGCGCGCAGGCCGCCGACGACGGCCTGGACGCGGCCGCGGTGCTGACCGCCGCGCACGCCGCGTTCGGCGCCGGTACGCCCGGTGCCCGCCTCGACTACCTGGTGCTCACCGATCCCGAGTTGGAACCGGGGCCGGTGGCTGGGCCTGCTCGGCTGGTGATCGCCGCCTGGGTGGGCGCCACCCGGTTGATCGATAACGCGGCGATCCACCTCGCCCCGCGCCCCTGACCCGGCCGTACCACCCGCCACCGAATACCCGCGAAAGGCCACTCCGATGTTGCGGACCATGCTCAAGTCGAAGATCCACCGAGCCACGGTGACCCAGGCCGACCTGCACTACGTCGGTTCGGTGACCGTGGACGAGGATCTGCTCGACGCCGCCGACCTGCTCCCCGGCGAGCAGGTGGCGATCGTGGACATCACCAACGGCGCCCGGCTGGAGACGTACGTGATCCCGGGCGAGCGGGGCAGTGGCGTGATCGGCATCAACGGCGCCGCCGCGCACCTGGTGCACCCCGGCGACCTGGTCATCCTGATCTCGTACGGGCAGATGGACGACGCCGAGGCCCGGACGTACCGGCCACGGGTCGTGCACGTCGACGCCGACAACCGGGTGATCGAGTTGGGTACCGATCCGGCTGCGGCGGCGCCTGGCACGGCCGGTAGCCCGGTGCCCAGCCCGTTGGCCGTGTCCGGAGTCTGATCCCCCGTACCGTGATTCCGGTCTGTTACCGGAAGGTCATTTCCGGTTACCCTGGGCACGCTGGCGGAAGCCGGTCGGTGGCTGGGGGAGGCCGCGATGAGCCGTGCCATGACGACCCTGTTCGCCGCTGCCGTGACGGCAGTGCTGCTGGTGGGCTGCGCCGGGTCCGGCGGGCTGGACGGTGATCTGACCGACGACTGGGCGGCGTTACCGGCACCGTCGGCGTTCACTCCGGCCGCCGGTGTGTGTCACGCCGCCGACTTCACCGATCTGGTCAGCCTGGCCAGTTATGAGCCGGTGGACTGCGCCGGGCCGCACCGTTTGGAGACGGTGCACGTCGGGGCTTTCCCGGCCGAGCGGGCGGCCGCTCCGGCGGGTGGTTCGGCCGAGCTGCGGAGTGCGTTCGCCGAGTGCGACACCCGGGCGACCCGCTACGTGGGTGACGAATGGCGGTCCGGCCGGCTGCGGCTGTCAGTGGCGGTGCCCAACGGGCCGGGGTGGGCGGCGGGTTCCCGGTGGTTCCGCTGCGACCTCACCGAGCTGACCACCGTCGAGGCGGCGGCGACAGTGGTGGTCCGGTCGGGCAGTCTGCGGGACGCGTTGAAGGGGCCCACCGGGCTGCGCCTCGGTTGCCAGCAGACCCGCGGTGGCGCCGGGCGGGGTGTGCAGACGCTGACCCCGGTGGAGTGCGGCAGACAGCACGACGCCGAGTTCGTCGGGGTGTGGCGCGCACCGGACCTGGCGTACCCGACCCGGGACGCCGACTGGCTGCCGCTCTACACGGGTTGTCGTAGCGTCCTGGCCCGGTACGCGGGCGTACCCGACGACGCCACGTTGCGCTTCCGCAGCGGCGTGGTGGTCCGTCCGCCGGGGGCGGGGCGTTGGAAGGTCGGTGATCGGGGCGTCCGCTGCTATCTGTGGCTCAGCGACCGTACGGTGACCGCCTCGTTGAAGGGCGCGGGCCCGGCTGGTCTGCCGGTCCGGACGAAGTGACCACGGCCTGACGGTCGGCGCGGCGCGGCGCGGGACGGACGGGGTCGCCCAAAACACTCGTCCCGCCCCCGCCGCCCCGGGCGAGGATGGTTCGGGTTGACTGGGGGGATGGACCTTCCGACCGTCGACCTGCCTGCCCTGCCCGCGCTGCTGGCCGCGCCCGCGCCCGGGTGGGTGGAGACCACCGACGTGATCGTGGTGGGTTCCGGCGTGGCCGGGTTGACCGCGGCGCTGCACCTGCGGGAGGCCGGTCTGCACGTCACGGTGGTCACCAAGGTCAACATTGACGACGGCTCGACCCGGTGGGCGCAGGGTGGCATCGCCGCCGTGCTCGACCCGGCCGACACCCCGGCGGCGCATGCCCGGGACACCGAGGTCGCCGGGGTCGGGCTGTGCGACCCGGCGGCGGTCCGGGTGCTGGTCGAGGAGGGCCCGACCCGGCTCCGTGAGTTGATCCGGATCGGCGCCGAGTTCGATCGGCACCCGGACGGCTCGCTGATGCTGACCCGCGAGGGCGGGCACCGGGCGGACCGGATCGTGCACGCCGGCGGCGACGCCACCGGCGCGGAGGTGCAGCGGGCCCTGCACGCCGCCGTGCAGCGCGATCCGTGGATCCGGCTGTTCGAGCACGCCCTCGTGCTGGATCTCCTGCGGGCGCCCGGCGACGGCCCGGACGGGCTCGGCCCGGCCTGCGGGATCACCCTGCACGTGTTGGGTGAGGGCAGCGAGGACGGCGTCGGCGCGCTGCTGGCCCGTGCCGTCGTGCTCGCCACCGGTGGCATGGGGCAGATCTTCTCGGCCACCACCAACCCGGCGGTCTCCACCGGGGACGGGGTGGCGCTGGCGCTGCGGGCCGGCGCGGCCGTGACCGACGTGGAGTTCGTCCAGTTCCACCCGACTGCGCTGATCACCCCGTCCGGCGCGGGGGTGCCCGGGGCGGGGCACGCGCAGCAGCCGCTGGTCTCGGAGGCGTTGCGCGGCGAGGGCGCGTACCTGGTGGACGGGGACGGCAAGAGGTTCATGGTGGGCCAGCACGAGTTGGCCGAGCTGGCACCCCGGGACGTGGTGGCCAAGGGCATCCACCGGGTGCTGCTGGCCACCGGCGCGGACCACGTCTTCCTCGACGCACGGCACCTGGGCGGCGATTTCCTGGCCGGTCGGTTCCCCACCATCGTGGCGTCCTGCCTGGCGATCGGCGTGGACCCGGCGACCGATCTGATCCCGGTGGCCCCGGCCGCCCACTACGCCTCCGGCGGGGTCCGGACCGACCTGCGCGGCCGTACCTCCATCCCGGGCCTGTACGCCTGCGGCGAGGTGGCCTGCACGGGTGTGCACGGCGCGAACCGGCTGGCCAGCAACTCGTTGCTGGAGGGTCTGGTCTTCTCCCGGCGGATCGCCGAGGACATAGCGGCCGGCCTGCCCGAGCAGGCCCAGCCGGCGGACACCGGCGCGTGGCGTGGCGGGACGGGTTGGGTGCTGCCCGCGGAGGTGACGCCGACCCTGCAACGGGCGATGACCCGGGGGGCGGGGGTGCTCCGATCCGCGGCGACGTTGGCCAGGACGGCCGGCACCTTGACCGACCTGGGCGCGGCCCGGGGCCGGCCGCGTACCGCCGACTGGGAGGCGACGAACCTGCTCACCGTGGCGTCGACGTTGGTTGCCGCCGCGTACGCCCGTGGTGAGACCCGGGGCTGCCACTGGCGGGAGGACTTCCCGACGGCCGACGAACGGTGGCTGGGCCATCTGGTCGGCGCGGTCGGGGCGCAGGGCCGGGTGACGCAACAGTGGGAGGGAAACTCGTGATCGAGTCGACGGAGACGGCGTTGCGGGCGGCGGGGTTGGATCCGGCGCACGTACGGCAGGTGATCGAGGGCGCGCTGGTGGAGGATCTGGGCCCGGATTTCCTGGACGTCACAAGCGTGGCGACCATTCCGGCGGATCAGACCGACACCGCCGACCTGGTGGCCCGCGCGGACGGGGTGTTGGCCGGGATGGCGGTGGCCGCTGCCGTGTTCGAGCTGGTGGGCGAGGTGACTGGCTTCGGTCGTACCGTCGAGGTGTCGGTGTTGGCCCGCGACGGCGAGCGGGTGGCCCGCGGCGACGTGCTGGCGACGGTGACCGGCCCGACCCGGCTGCTGCTGACGGCCGAGCGGACGGCGCTCAACCTGCTCTGCCGGATGTCCGGGGTGGCCACCCACACCCGCGCCTGGGCGGACGCGCTGGCCGGCTCGAAGGCGATGGTGCTGGACACCCGCAAGACGACGCCGGGCCTGCGGGCGCTGGAGAAGTACGCGGTGCGGGCCGGAGGCGGCACCAACAAACGGATGGGCCTCTACGACGTGGCCATGATCAAGGACAACCACAAGCTGGCGGCCGGGGGCATCACCGCCGCCTTCCGGCGGGTCCGGGAGGCGTTCCCGGAGGTGCCGGTGCAGGTAGAGGTGACCACAGTCGACGAGGCGGTGGAGGCGGTGGAGGCCGGCGCGGACTTCCTGCTCTGCGACAACATGACGCCGGAGGTGCTGGCCGGGGCGGTGGCCGCGGTGGGTGACCGGGCCGAGTTGGAGGCGACCGGCGGGCTGACCCTGGAGGTGGCCGGCCGGTACGCGGCCACCGGTGTGGACTTCCTCTCGGTGGGCGCGCTGACGCACTCGTCGCCGATCCTGGACATCGCGCTGGACCTGCGCAGCGAGTAGTTGTCTAGGCTGCGTGCGTGCTGCTCTGCATCGACATCGGAAACACCAACACCGTGCTGGCGACCTTCGACGGCGACAAGCTGGTGCACTCCTGGCGGATCAAGACCGATGCCCGCTCGACGGCGGACGAGCTGGGCCTGATGTTCCGGGGTCTGCTCGCCGGGGACAACGTCGAGATCACCGGTGTGGCCGCCTGCTCCACGGTGCCGGCCGCGCTGCGGTCGTTGCGCACCATGCTCAGCCGCTACTACGCGGAGGTGCCGAGCGTCGTCGTCGAGCCGGGCGTGCGGACCGGCGTGCAGTTGGCGATCGACAACCCCAAGGAGGTGGGCTCCGACCGGGTGGTGAACACCCTGGCCGCGTACACCCTCTACGGCGGTCCGTCGATCGTTGTGGACTTCGGCACCACCACCAACTTCGACGTGATCAGCGAGCGCGGTGAGTTCCTCGGCGGCGCGTTCGCCCCGGGCATCGAGATCTCCTTCGACGCGCTGGCCGCCCGGGCCGCGCAACTGCGCAAGGTCGAGGCCACCAAGCCCCGCTCGGTGATCGGCAAGAACACCGTGGAGTGCCTCCAGGCCGGCCTGTACTTCGGCTTCGCCGGGCAGGTGGACCGGATCGTCGAGCGGATGACCGAGGAGTTGGGCGAGGTGCGGGCGGTGATCGCCACCGGCGGCCTCGCCTCTCTGGTGATCAACGAGTGTCGCAGCATCACCCACCACGAGCCGATGATCACCCTGATCGGTCTGCGGATGGTCTACGACCGCAACACCTGACCCCCGGCCGCCGTCGGGCCGGCCTCCGTGCGGGCGTCAGCGCCGCCGGGCGCGCAGCACCAGCGTCCGGTACGGCAGTTCGATGGTGTCCCGGCCAGCCAGGGCGGGGTGCGTGTTCAGGAGGTCGGTCAGTTCCCGCTCGACCCGCCGCTGATCGTCGGTGGAGGCGGTGAGCCAGTACGAGCGGGTGCGGACCATGCCGAACAGTTCGTCCGGCGTGAGCGTGGTGCGGTGCGTGAACTCGCGCTTCTCGACGGCGTCGAACGCGGGGCCGAAGTCGGCGCCCTCTCCGAAGACCTGACTGGTCGACTTGTCCCCGAAGTGGGCGATGCGACCCAGCTCGGCCACCCAGTCGACGCTGCCGTCCCGGATGTTCCAGATGGGGGCGAAGGTGCCTCCGGTGCGGAGCACCCGGGCGATCTCGGCGTGCGCGGGCCCCCGGTCGAACCAGTGGTACGCCGTCCCCACCAGCACCGCGTCCACCGTCGCGTCGGGCAGCGGCATGGCCTCGGCGCTGCCCGCCAGCGCCGTCGTGCCCGGGGTGCTGGCGGCGAGCTGCGTCCGCATCCCCGGATCGGGCTCGACCGGTACGACCTCGTGACCCAGGGCCAGCACAGCGCGGGTCAGGATGCCGGTGCCCGCCGCGAGATCGACCACCCGGGCTTCGCTCAGCCCGTCGAGTGCCCAGCTGACCGCAGCCTCGGGATAACGTGGCCGAAACCGGTCGTAATCACTCGCAGCGACACCGAACGACAGGGCGTGAGTGTGATCGACCATGACGGGCAGGTTATCCCGTAACGCCCTCCGGCACGCTTGAGTACGCTCGGCCCTGACCCCCTGTATCTCCGTGACGAGGAAGCGTGCCGTGACCGAGCAGAACCCCGTGCCAGTGGACCCCGCCGACGACCTTCCCGAGCAGATGAAGGTCCGCCGGGAGAAGCGGGACCGGATGCTCGCCGAGGGCGTCGAGCCCTACCCGGTCGGCTTCCCCCGCACGACGACCCTGGCGCAGGTCCGGGCGGCCTACGCCGACCTGCCCACCGACACCGCGACCGGCGACCAGGTCGCTGTCACCGGCCGGGTGATCTTCGTACGCAACACGGGCAAGCTCTGCTTCGCCACCCTCCGGGACGGCGACGGCACCGAGTTGCAGGCGATGCTCTCACTGGACCGGGTCGGGCCGGAGCGGCTGGAGGCGTGGAAGCGCCTCGTCGACCTCGGCGACCACGTCGGTGTCACCGGCGAGGTGATCACCAGCCGTCGGGGTGAGCTGTCGGTGTTGGCCCAGCAATGGGAAATGACCGCCAAGGCGTTGCGACCGTTGCCGGTTGCCCACAAGCCCCTCTCCGAGGAGGCACGCGTCCGGCAGCGTTATGTCGACCTGATTGTCCGGCCGCAGGCGCGGGAGATGGTGCGCACCCGGGCAGCCGCGGTGCGCAGTCTGCGCGATTCACTGCACGGGCAGGGCTTCATCGAGGTGGAAACGCCGATGTTGCAACTGCTGCATGGCGGCGCTACGGCCCGACCGTTCGTGACCCACAGCAATGCGTTGAACACCGATCTGTATCTGCGAATCGCTCCCGAACTGTTTCTCAAGCGCGCTGTGGTCGGCGGCGTCGACCGCGTCTTCGAGATCAACCGCAACTTCCGTAATGAGGGTGTCGACTCTTCGCACTCGCCGGAGTTCGCGATGCTGGAGACGTACCAGGCGTACGGGGACTACAACACGATCGGCGAGCTGACCCGTAATCTCGTGCAACAGGCGGCGATCGCGGTGAGCGGTTCGACGGTGGTGACCCACGCCGACGGGCGGGAGTTCGACCTGGGTGGTGAGTGGCGGTCGGTGACACTCTTCGGCGTGCTTTCCGAAGCGCTCGGCGAGGAGGTCACGGTCCGCACCGACCGGACCCGTCTGGTGGAGTACGCGGACAAGGTGGGATTGGCGGTCGACCCGAAGTGGGGGCCGGGCAAGCTGGCCGAGGAACTGTTCGAGGAGCTGGTCGTTCCCAGCCTTGAGGCACCCACCTTCGTGCGGGACTACCCGGAGGAGACCAGCCCGCTCACCCGAGGCCACCGCAGCGAGCCGGGTCTGGCCGAGAAGTGGGACCTCTACGTGCTCGGTTTCGAGCTGGGCACCGGGTACTCCGAGCTGGTCGACCCGATCGTGCAGCGGGAGCGGCTGGTGGCCCAGGCGCAGCTCGCGGCTCGCGGCGACGACGAGGCGATGCGTCTCGACGAGGACTTTCTTCGGGCGATGGAGTATGGAATGCCGCCGGCCGGCGGTATGGGAATGGGAATCGACCGCCTCTTGATGGCCCTGACCGGCCTCGGAATTCGGGAAACGATCCTCTTCCCGTTGGTCCGCCCGGAGTAGTCCCGTCCGCTCGTACGCCGAGCCGTAACCGGAGCCTATTGACGCGACGAGCAGCGCGGGGGTTATTGTGCTCTCGTTAGCAGGAGCACCCTGCTCGAAAGGAATGTGGGACGTGGCCAAGCAGATCATTCACAAGCTGGTCGATGACCTGGACGGCGGGGACGCGGACGAGACCGTCAAGTTCGCCCTCGACGGCGTTCAGTACGAGATCGACCTGTCGAGCGCCAACGCCGCGAAATTGCGCGATGCATTTGCGTCGTACGTGGGCGCCGGCACCAAGGTCGGCCGCGGCGGTGTCGTGATCGGTGGGCGGGCTGCCCGCGGTCGGGGTGGCGCGACCGCCGATCGGGAACAGAACAAGGCGATCCGGGAGTGGGCCAAGAAGGCCGGCAAGGACATCTCGGACCGGGGTCGTATCCCGCAGGAGATCGTGGACGAGTTCCACGCGAAGCGCTGATCCGTCAGCAGCTTGGTGGCGAGCCGCCACCGCAGGCGACACCGACGCCGGGCCGGAGGAGTCCTCCGGGCCGGCGTCGCCGTATCCGGACGGCGTCGTCGTGCCCGTTCGGGGCCCGGGAAGCATTCCGGGCCCACCGGCGTTGTCCACAACCAGTGGAACAGCTGTCCACAGCCTGTGGATAACCTTCCCCAAGGGCCGGCGCGGCGCTCGTCGCGACCGCCGGTCCGCCCTCCGGGGCCTCCCGGAGCGCTTCGGGACCCCGGATGGGGCTTCCGTCGAGTCAGTCGGATTTCGCTCTGCGCGTAGCGACAGGGCTACCGGAACACCTCCTGAGCGCGGACGGTTGTTCAAAACGACGTGGAACCGACCCAGAGCAGAGACACACGACCTCAGCGGAGTCGGTCAGCGACGATAGAGTAAGGAGGCACGGACGCCCGTCCTGGACGTTCGTGCACCGGCCCCGCCAAGATCTTGACCATCAAGGCGCACGGCACGTGAGGAGCACGAGGGCATGTTCGAGCGGTTCACCGACCGAGCGCGACGGGTTGTCGTCCTGGCCCAAGAAGAGGCCCGGATGCTCAACCACAACTACATCGGTACGGAACACATCCTGCTGGGCCTGATCCACGAAGGTGAAGGCGTCGCGGCAAAGGCCCTGGAGAGCCTCGGCATCTCCCTGGAGGGCGTCCGCCAGCAGGTCGAGGAGATCATCGGCCAGGGCCAGCAGGCGCCGAGCGGGCACATCCCGTTCACGCCGCGGGCCAAGAAGGTGCTGGAGCTGTCGCTGCGCGAGGCGCTGCAGCTCGGCCACAACTACATCGGCACCGAGCACATCCTGCTCGGGCTGATCCGTGAGGGCGAGGGCGTCGCCGCCCAGGTGCTGGTCAAGCTCGGCGCCGACCTCAACAGGGTCCGCCAGCAGGTGATCCAGCTGCTCTCCGGCTACCAGGGCAAGGAGCCTGCCGCGGCGGGCGCCGCGCCGGGTGAGGCCGCGCCGTCGACCAGCCTGGTGCTGGACCAGTTCGGCCGCAACCTGACCCAGGCCGCCCGCGAGGGCAAGCTCGACCCGGTCATCGGGCGCGAGAAGGAAATCGAGCGGGTCATGCAGGTGCTCTCCCGCCGTACCAAGAACAACCCGGTCCTGATCGGTGAGCCCGGCGTCGGTAAGACCGCCGTGGTGGAGGGCCTGTCCCAGAAGATCATCAAGGGCGAGGTGCCCGAGACCCTCAAGGACAAGCAGCTCTACACGCTCGACCTGGGCGCGCTCGTCGCCGGTTCCCGCTACCGCGGTGACTTCGAGGAGCGCCTCAAGAAGGTGCTCAAGGAGATCCGCACCCGCGGCGACATCATCCTGTTCATCGACGAGATCCACACCCTGGTGGGTGCGGGTGCCGCCGAGGGCGCGATCGACGCCGCGAGCATCCTCAAGCCGATGCTGGCCCGCGGTGAGCTGCAGACCATCGGTGCCACCACGCTCGACGAGTACCGCAAGCACCTGGAGAAGGACGCCGCTCTCGAGCGCCGCTTCCAGCCGATCCAGGTGGGTGAGCCGTCGCTGGCCCACACCATCGAGATCCTCAAGGGCCTGCGGGACCGCTACGAGGCTCACCACCGCGTCTCGATCACGGACGCCGCCCTCGTGGCTGCCGCGACTCTGGCCGACCGGTACATCTCCGACCGCTTCCTCCCGGACAAGGCGATCGACCTGATCGACGAGGCCGGTGCCCGGATGCGGATCCGTCGGATGACCGCGCCGCCAGACCTGCGTGACTTCGACGAGCGCATCGCCCAGGTGCGTCGCGACAAGGAGTCCGCGATCGACGCGCAGGACTTCGAGCGCGCCGCCCAGCTGCGCGACAAGGAGAAGCAGCTCCTCGGCCAGAAGGCTCAGCGGGAGAAGGAGTGGAAGGCCGGTGACCTGGACGTCGTCAGCGAGGTCGACGACGAGCAGATCGCCGAGGTTCTCGGCAACTGGACCGGCATCCCGGTCTACAAGCTGACCGAGGAGGAGACCTCGCGCCTGCTGCGCATGGAGGACGAGCTGCACAAGCGCGTCATCGGCCAGGAGGACGCGGTCAAGGCGGTCTCGAAGGCGATCCGGCGTACCCGGGCCGGCCTGAAGGACCCGAAGCGCCCGTCGGGCTCGTTCATCTTCGCCGGCCCGTCCGGTGTCGGTAAGACCGAGCTGTCCAAGGCGCTCGCCGAGTTCCTCTTCGGCAGCGAGGACGCCCTCATCCAGCTGGACATGTCCGAGTTCCACGACCGTTACACGGTCTCCCGGCTCGTGGGTGCCCCTCCCGGCTACGTCGGCTACGACGAGGGCGGGCAGCTGACCGAGAAGGTGCGGCGTCGGCCGTTCTCGGTGGTCCTCTTCGACGAGATCGAGAAGGCCCACCCGGACGTGTTCAACACGCTCCTGCAGATCCTCGAAGACGGTCGGCTCACCGACGGTCAGGGTCGGATCGTGGACTTCAAGAACACGGTCATCATCCTGACCACCAACCTGGGCACCCGTGACGTCGCCAAGGCGGTGTCGCTGGGCTTCCAGCAGTCGGAGGACTCCGAGTCCACCTACGACCGGATGAAGCAGAAGGTCAACGACGAGCTCAAGCAGCACTTCCGGCCTGAGTTCCTCAACCGGATCGACGACACCATCGTCTTCCACCAGCTGCGCCAGAGCGAGATCCTCTCGATCGTGGACATCATGATCCAGCGGATCGAGGGCCAGCTGCGGAACAAGGACATGGGTCTGGAGCTGACCGACAACGCCAAGAAGTACCTGGCCGCGAAGGGCTTCGACCCGGTGCTCGGTGCCCGTCCGCTTCGTCGCACGATCCAGCGCGACATCGAGGACAACCTCTCCGAGCGGATCCTGTTCAACGAGCTGATCCCGGGTCAGATCATCGTGGTGGACTGCGAGGGCGACCCGGACGACATCGACAAGTCCAAGCTCGTTTTCCGGGGCTCGGAAAAGCCGATCGAAGTTCCGGACGCCGTCCCGGCCGACCTCGGTGGCACTGCCGCTGGCACCGCCGCCGCCGCGGGCGTGGACGAGTAACACAACCAGCAAGGGGCGGGGGGCCCCGGGCCGGCCGCCCCCCGGGCCCCCCCCCGGGGGCGCCCCCCCCCACCCCGCGCCCCCCCCCCCCCCCCCCCGCGGGGCGGGC
>NZ_JBEZEH010000200.1:0-13418 GCF_040648775.1 Micromonospora sp. NPDC049089 | reverse complement strand
GGCGTGGACGCCGGTCGCGGGCAGACTGAGGCGTGGACGCTCGACGATAGCCCACGCCGGGTCAGGGGCCCGCGGCAATCGCCGCCGCCTACTACGTCGCCAGGTGCGGCGCCGTCCAGCCGTTCAGGTCGTACTCGGACAGGCACTGCTCGACCAGGGCGATCATGTCGTCGGTGACGCCGGCCTGGGTGCCGCGGCGCAGCACCTGGGCCCGGTTATCGTCCGGGTTGCCGGCGTGGTTGCGCTCGTACAGCTCCTGACGCCCGCCGAACTCCGTGCCCACCGCGTCCCAGAGCAGCTTCATCACCTTCACCCGCTGCTCAGCGTCGGTGCCGTGCGAGCCGCGCAGGTACCGGTCCAGATAGGGGCGGATCTCCGGGTTGTGGAAGTCGGCGACACCCGAGTTCAGGTAGATCAGCCCACTGCCCGCTGTGTGCTGGACGATCTCGCGCATCTTGCCGTACGCCATCGGGGCGAGGGTCCGGTAGGTCAGCGCGTACTCCTCGTTGGGCTGCACGTAGCCGTCGGCCCACGGCCGGCACCGCTCGATCATGGCGTCGGACAGCGCCCACATCAGATGCCGCCAGACCATCAGCTCGCCGATGTTGCCCTGTACCTGACGGAACTCGTCGGTGCCGTTGATCTCCACGGCCTTCATCAGCAGGCCGCAGATGAAGTCGAACTTGACCGCCAGCCGGGTGGCGCCGTGCAGGGAGAACCGCGGCATGAAGCCGGAGTCGTGGAAGAACGTGTTCGCCTTCTCCAGGTCGCCGTAGACGAAGACGTTCTCCCACGGGATCAGGGCCTGGTCGAACACGATGACCGCGTCGTTCTCGTCCATCCGGCTCGACAGGGGATAGTCGAACGGGCTGGCGGTGCGGGCCGCGGTCATCTCGTACGAGGTGCGGCAGAGCAGCTTCACCCCGGGGACGTTCATCGGCGCCATGAACACGACACCGAACTGCTTCTCCTTGATCCGGAGCCCGTGGTGGGCGATGAAGTTGTAGTTGGTCAGCGCGGACCCGGTCGCCACCACCTTCGCCCCGCTCACCACGAGGCCCGCGTCGGTCTCCCGGTCCACGTGCACGTACACGTCGGCGACCTGCTCGGGGCGCAGGTGGCGGTCCACCGGCGGGTGCACGAGCGCGTGGTTGACGTGCAGCACGCGCTCCTGGCACTCCTTGTACCAGCGCCGGGCGTTGTCACCGAACGGGGCGTAGAAGTCGGCCTTGGCCCCCAGGGTGGCGAGGAACGACGCCTTGTAGTCGGGCGAGCGGCCGAGCCAGCCGTAGCACCGTCGCTGCCACGCCGCGATGGCGTCGCGCGAGCGGCGCAGGTCGGCCGCGTCGACCGGGGCGCGGAAGAACGGGTGGGTGAAGCCACCGTTGCCGGTGTCGGTCGGGACGGTCAGCACGTCGCGATCCGGCGACTCCCAGAGCGCGTCGTACATGTTCGCGATGGTCCGGGCATTGTTGCGAAAGGCCGGATGCTCGGTGACGTCCTTGATGCGCTCGCCGTACAGCCAGATCTCCCGACCGTCGCGCAGGCTTTCCAGATATTCGGCACCGGTAAATGGCCGTAGTCCGGACGGTTGCGCCTCCGGCGTCTCCGTCGTGGATTCTGCGCTCGGCATCGGCAATCAGCTCCTCGGCGTGGCGGTGCGGATATTCATGGAGCGTGCCAGCCGGCTCGGTGGCACGACAAGGCAATGGAAGCGGAACGGCAATTCAGGAGATGCCGCTGCTACGCAAGGAATGCGAGCGTGAGCGGGCGACGATCAGATTCTCACGACCCACGAGGGGGCACGGTGGCACGCGACGAGATGAGCGCCAGGATCTGGTCCATGGCGGGGCTCGGTACGCCGATGGCGATCCGGACGGCGGCGACGCTGCGCCTGGCCGACCACATCGACGCGGGGGCCGACACCGCCGAGGCGATCGCGGGCGCCGAGGGGGTGAACGCCGACGCGCTGGAGCGGGTCATGCGGTACCTGGCCGTCCGGGGCCTGCTGACCCGGGAGAGCGGCGGGCGATACTCACTGACCCCGCTCGGCGCGGTGCTGCGGGAGGACCACCCGTCGAAGGCCCGCGCCCGGCTGGACATCGAGGGTTCCGTCGGTCGGGCCGAACTGTCGTTCGTGCAGCTGCTGCACAGCGTACGGACGGGAGAGGCCGGTTTTCCGGTGCAGTTCGGCCGTTCCTTCTGGGAGGACTGGGCCGCCGACCCGGAGCGGGCCGCGAACTTCAACCGGCTCACCAGCGACCTGGAGTCACGGTCGCCGGAGATCGTCGACGGCATGGACTGGGGTCCGCTGGGCTGGGTCGTCGACGTCGGCGGCGGCAACGGCGCGCTGCTGATCGGGCTGCTCAACGCCTACCCGACGCTGCGTGGCACGGTGCTCGAGATGCCGGACAACTGCGAGGCCGCCCGCAAGTCGGTCGCGGAGTCGGACCTGGGGGAGCGCCTGGACGTGGTGGCCGGCAGCTTCTTCGACCCGCTGCCGGCCGGCGCTGGCGGGTACGTGCTGTCGTTCGTGCTGCACAACTGGGCCGACGACCCTGCGCGGGAGATCCTGCGCCGGTGCGCGGAGGCCGCCGGGCAGACCGGCGCGGTGCTGGTGGTCGAGCAGACCGGGCCCGGCGGGGAGGCCACCCACACGGGAATGGACCTGCGCATGCTGACGGCCTGCGGTGGTCGGGAGCGGACCGCCGCCGATCTGACCGCCCTCGCGGCATCCGTCGGGCTGCACGCTGTGGCCGTCCATCCGGCCGGCTCGTTCTCCATCGTGGAGCTGCGCGCGGCAGGCTGACCTGCCATTCCGTTGCCGCCGTCGCGCCACCGGGTGGGTTACCCTGTGCCGCATGCGCTTCGGGATGCTCGGTCCGCTCGAGGTCTGGACCGCTGACGGCAAGCCGGTGCGCATCCCGGAGCTCAAGGTTCGCGCGCTGCTGGCCGACCTGTTGGTCCACGACGGTCGGCCGGTGGCGGCGCACCGGCTCATCGACGACCTCTGGGGCGACCGACTGCCCGCCAACCCGGCCAGCGTGCTCCGCAGCAAGATGTCGCAGCTCAGGCGCGCGCTGGACGACGCCGAGCCGGGTGCGCGCGATCTGGTCACGCATTCCCCGGCCGGGTATGCCCTTACCGCCGGCGACGACGCGGTGGACGTCGGTCTGTTCACCGAGATGGTGGGCCGAGCCCGCCGCGCCGTCCACCCCCGGGACAGGATGGCGCTGCTGACCGACGCCCTGGCGCTGTGGCGCGGCCCCGCGCTCGCCGATTTTCCGGACGAGGCGTTCGTCCGCCCGGCTGTCACGCGCTGGTCGGAGGCCCGGCTGATCGCTCAGGAGGAGTGGGCCGAGACAGCGCTCGATCTGGGTCGACACGCCGACGTGCTGGCCGATCTCGGCGACCTGG
The DNA here is from genome assembly GCF_040648775.1 of Micromonospora sp. NPDC049089. Classification (NCBI taxonomy): domain Bacteria; kingdom Bacillati; phylum Actinomycetota; class Actinomycetes; order Micromonosporales; family Micromonosporaceae; genus Micromonospora; species Micromonospora sp. NPDC049089. The sequence continues at coordinate 10,001 of NZ_JBEZEH010000200.1, read as the reverse complement.
TGGAACGCCATCCGTTGCGCGAGCGTTTCCGCGCGGCGCGGATGCGGGCGCTGTACCAGTGCGGCCGGCAGGCCGAGGCGCTCGACGAGTTCCGGGTCTTCGGCGAACGCATGCGCGACGAGCTGGGGCTCGACCCGGGGCCCGAACTGGTCGCCCTGCACCGCGCCCTGCTCCGCCAGGACCCGACGCTCACCGGCCCGGCCACGACGCCGGTGCCGATTGAACCCGAACGCGGGAACCTGCCGGCCCCGCTCACCGGGCTGATCGGCCGGGACGCCGCGGTCGCCGACGCGGCTCGGCTCCTGGACGCCGGCCGCCTGGTCACCCTGACCGGTCCGGGCGGTGTCGGCAAGACCCGGCTCGCGGTGGCCGTCGCCGCGCGGATCGCACCCGGTGTGCCGGCCGGCGCGTGGATGGTCGAGTTCAGCACCGTGCCGCGCCCGGCCGGCGGCGGACGGGCGGCGTCCGCCGTGATCGACGCCGTGGCCGGCACGCTCGGGCTCCGGGACGACGGCCGCTCGGGCAGCGGCGGCGGTGTCGACCGACTGGTGGCGGCGCTGCGGGGTCGGCGTCTGCTGCTGGTGCTCGACAATTGCGAGCACGTCGTCGAAGATGTCGCCGAGCTCGGCCGTGAACTGCTGGACGCCTGCCCCGACCTGCGCATTCTTGCCACCAGCCGGGAGTCGCTCGGTGTGCCCGGCGAGGTTCTGGTGCCGGTGCCGCCCCTGGCGCCGCCGGAGGCGGGTACGACGACGGTCGCGCAACTGCGTCGGTCCAGCGCCGGGGAGCTCTTTCTGGCGCGGGCGGCCGCCTCCGAGCCCGGCTTCGCCCCCGACGACGAGAACGCGGCAGCGGTGGCCACCGTCTGCCGGCGGCTCGACGGCATACCGCTGGCCCTGGAACTGGCCGCCACCCGGGTGCGCACGATGGGGATCACCGAACTGGCCGCCCGCCTCGACGACCGGTTCCGACTGCTGGCTGCCCATCGGCGCGGCGGCCCGGCCCACCACGCCACCCTGCGCACCATGATCGACTGGAGCTGGGACCTGATCGGCGCGGACGAGCGGGCCGTGCTGCGACGGCTGTCGGTGTTCACCGACGGCTGCGCGCTGTCATCCGCCGAGGAGGTGTGCGCCGATCCGCCCGCCGCCGGGGGAGTGTCCCGTGCCGACGTGGCGTACCTGCTCGGGCGACTGGTGGACTGCTCGCTGGTCACGCTCGTGGAGAACGCCGACGGGGTGCGGTACAGGATGCTGGAGTCGGTGGGGGCGTACTGCGCCGAGCGGCTGCGGGAGTCCGGCGAGGACGAGGCGGTGCGGCTGCGGCACGGCACCTGCCAGGCCGCCCTCGCCGAGGAGGCGGACCAGAATCTGCGCGGTCCCGTCCAGCGCCGGTGGCTGCGCCGGTTGGACGCCGAACAGGCCAACCTGCGGGCGGCCCTGGCCGCGGCGATCGAGCGTGGCGACGCGGTGCTCGCCCTCCGGCTGGCCTGCGCCTGCGCCTGGTACTGGATACTGCGCGGCCACTTGGGCGAGGGCCGCCGTGCGCTGGCGGCGGCGGCCGCGGTCCCGGGCGAGGCGCCGGCCGGTCGGCGTGCCCTGGCGCTGCTCTGGGAGGCGGGCATGGCAGCGCTCGGCGGCGATGACCCACACGACCTGCTGTGCCGAGCGGAGGCCGAGGGTGAGGCCGGTGCCGACCCGCACGCCGTGGCGCGGGCCCGCTGGTTGCTCGCCTCGGCACTGCCCGAGGATGTCACCGCCCGGCCCGGCGACGGCCGGTTGGACGGAGTGCTGTCGGACTTCCGTAGCCTCGGCGACCGCTGGGGGGCGGCGGCCGCGCTGAGTAGCCTGGCCTGGACGGCGCTGCTGCGCGGAGACGTCGCCGCGCTGCGCCGCGACGCGGAGCGGAGTCTGGAGGAGTTCCGCGATCTCGGCGACCACTGGGGAGTGTTGCAGGCCACCAACCCCTTGGCCGCGCTGGCCCGGATGACCGGGGACAGCAGCCGCGCCGCGCGGCTGCACCGCGATGCCCTCCGCATCGCCCGCGAGCTGGGCCTGTGGCCGGAGGTGTCGTACCAGCTGAACGAACTGGGACGGATCGCGCTGGACGCCGGCGACCACGCCGCCGCCGGCGACCTGCACGCCCAGGCCCGGCACATGGCCAAGGAACAGTCCAATCTGGCCCTGGAGCAGTTCGCCGACCTGGGGTTGGCGATCACGGCACGCCGGCAGGGCAGATGGGACGCCGCCGAGCGACTGCTGCACCCGTGGCTGGAGTGGAACAGGCAGGCCGGCTGGCATGCCGGCGTGGCAGCAGTCGGCGCGGAGCTCGGCTTCGTCGCCGAGCAGCGCGGTGCGGCCGACGACGCGCTGCACCGGCACCGGGAGGGCTTCGCCGCGGCTCAAAGCAGCGGTGACCCGCGAGCGGTGGCGCTCGCCCTGGAGGGGCTCGCCGGGGCGTACCGGCTGGCCGGTGACCCGGTGCGGGCGGCCCGACTGCTGGGCGCGGCGGACGCCGCCCGCGACGCGGCGGGACTGCCGTCACCGGACGCGGACCGGCACGACTCGCGACGCGTCGCCGGGCTCCTGGCCGCCGACCTGGGACCGGCCCAACTGGTCGCGGAGCGCGCCGCAGGGGCCGGCGCGCCGCTCGACGACCTGCTGCGCGACGACCGGTCGATGGCCCGGCGCTGACGAGCCTGCGCAACGCAGGAGATGAACATCGGGTCGAACACGTGTGATGCTTCAGCTCGCGAGACAGTGAATTCCCGGCCGAGGGGATCCGGATGTCAGAACAATCGCGCGCCGATCTCGAAAAGCACGTCACAGCGATCTGGGAGGACGTTCTCGACACCGCGGCCGGTCCGCCCGACGCGACATTCTTCGAATTGAACGGGCAATCGATAGCGGCTTTTCGCATCGTCGCGAGGATAAGTGACCGGACCGGCATCGACGTGCCCGTCGAGGAATTGTTCAAGGATCCGACACGCGCCGCCCTCGCCCGGGCGGTTATCGCGCGTGCGGAACGGCGCTGACCCGAGCGGGCTCGACCACGTGGAAAGGCACGGTGGAATGGTGTACGCAGAGAACCGCTTCCCGTTCTCCATCGAGCAGGAGTTCCTGCGCGGGCAGCATCAGGAGGACGGCTCCACGGCGGGGTTCGGCCCGCGCCCCATCTCCAGCGGTGGCTGGCGGCTCACCGGGCCGGTCGACGCCGACCTGCTGCGCGGGGCTCTGGACGACGTCATCGCCCGGCACGAACCACTGCGGACAATGGTGATCAGGGGTGCCGACGGCTGGGAACAGGAGGTGCGGGACCCGTGCCCGGCCCGGCTCCAGGTGCATGACCTGGGCGACGACCCGGACGGCCGGGGCGTACGGGCCGAGCGGTTCCTCGACGAGGCCGAGTCCGGTCACTTCGACGCTGACGAGCTCCCCCTGCTCTGGGCGTACCTGGGCCGTTTCGACGACCGGGACGCGGTGCTGGTGCTGGTCGCGTACCTCCCGCTGATCGATGTGTGGTCACTGGGCATCGTCATGGACGACCTGGCCGCGTGTTACGCCGCCCGCCTGGCCGGCGGCAAACCCGACCTGCCGGACCCGCCGCGGTATCGCGACTACGTGCGACGCACCGAGGGAGATGCCGCCGCCGGCGGGTCCGACCCGTCCTTCGAGTACTGGCGTGAGCGGCTGGCCGGAGCGCGCCCCGTCGTCATCGCCGCGGACCGGCCGGCGAACCCCGACCATCCGGGCGTCACCCGCGTCGACCGTTTCCAGATCGACGCCCGGGTCGGCTCGGCCGCCCTGCGCCTGGGCCGTGCGACGGGAAGCTCACCGTTCATGGTGATCTTCGCGGCGCAGCTCATCCATCTCCAGCGGATGACCGGTGTCTCGGACGGGGTGGTGTGGACGCTCACCCCCGGACCTGGCCGTCGGCACGAGTGGGCTGAGACCACGGTCGGCTACTTCGTCAACATGTCACCGCTGCGAACCGACATCTCGGGCTGTGTCACCTACCGCGACGTCCTCGCCCGGGTGCGCGCCACCTGCCTGGAGGCATTCCCGCACGAGGTGCCGTTCGTCGGACTGGCGCAGCGGGCCCCGGACGTTATCGCGGGGTTGGAACAGGGCGGCATGGTCGTGCCGGGCTTCGCGGTGTTCCAGAACCCCGCGGCGTCGAAGACCCGGTCCGCCGGTGCGGTCGAGTACGCGCCGGTGCGCCGACGGTTGTCCCAGGCGCAGGGCCCGGGCATCCCCGACGACGCGATCCTGTGGACCATCGACATCGACCCGGACGGTGAGATCTTCTGCGCTGTCAGCTCGAGCACGGACCGGTTCGAGCAGACCACAGTGGACCGCATGCTGGCCGAGTTCCGCGACCTGTTCGGCAGGGTCCTGGCCGACCCGGACGCGCCGCTGGCCGGCGCCCGTACCCACGAAGGGGCGCACTCGTGAGCACGCTGCCTCCCGGCTACCAGCTGGTCACCGACCTCCCGGACGACCGGTACGGGGAATGGTTGGACTGCTGGCTCGGTGCCTTCGGCAACCCGGTCAGCGCCGATCCCGAGATCCTCGACTTCTACCGGCGTACGCACCCGGCGGATCGGGCCGTGGCTGTCGCCGACGACGAACGGTACGTCGCCACCAACACCGCGCTCGACCGTGACCTTGTGCTCCCCGGCGGAAACACGGTGCCGGCCGCCGCGTGCACCGGTGGTTCCGCGCACCCGGTGGTGGCCCGGCGCGGGTTGCTGCGCGCCACAGTCGCGCACCTGAACCGGCGGGCCGTCGACGAGGGCAAGGCGATCGTCGTCGGGGGCGCGTCCGAGTGGCCGATCTACGGCCGGTTCGGTTCCGGCCCGGCGACCTGGTCCGACGCGGTCGAGTTCGACGTCCGGGCGGTCGGCCTGCGCGACGACGTGCCGGGCCGCGACCTGCGTCCGCGTCGGATCGACGGTACGCAGGCCCGGGACCTCGGGTACAAGCTGTACTCCCAGCAGGCGGCGCAGACGCCCGGGGAGGTGCTCACCCCCTCGTGCTACTGGGACCGGCTTGCCGGCGACCCCGCGTCCGGAGCGCTGGAGGAGGCTCTCGCCCTGGGCGCCCCGGGGTACGGGCCCCGGCACTGCGCCGCGATCGACGACCGTGGGCTGGTGACATACCGGATCATGCCGGACTGGACGGCGGAGTCCGCGCCGCAGAGCAAGCTGCACGTCATCGACTTCCTCGCGGCCGACCAGGAGGCGGAGGGCGCGCTCTGGCGGCACCTGTTCTCCGTCGACCTGGTCCGCGAGATCGACGTGTGGCGGATGCCGGTGGACAGCCCGCTGCGCTGGTGGGTCGACGACGCGCGACGGATGCGTGTCCGCCGCCAGGACGCCCTCTGGATCCGCCCGCTGGATGTGCCACGGCTCCTGCGCACCCGCGGCTGGGCCTGCGACGGCGTCCTCACGCTCACCGTGCACGACCCGGAGGGCCTGGCGGCCGGCACGTTCCGGCTGGAGGTGACCGACGGGCACGCCACGTGCGAGCCGGTCACCGGCGCGGCCGACCTGGAGATGGGCGTCGGCGCGCTGGCCGTCATCCTGCTCGGTGGCACCCCGGCGGCCGCGCTCACCAGGGCCGGCCGGATCAGCGCCCCGGACGCGCGCAAGGTGCGACTGTGGGACGCCATGGCGGTGCCGGAGCGCAGCCCGTACATCAGCTACTGGTTCTGACGGGGTCACCGTGACAGTGAGCCCGCTCGCCGTGACCGGGGCCCTGCACTTCACCGCGCCGGTGTTCCCCGACGACCGGGGCTTCTTCGGCACCCCGTTGCAGGCTGGCCTGTTCGCCGAGACCACCGGCCGTCCGCTGTTCCCACTCGCGCAGGCCAGCTACAGCCGATCCCGGCGGGGAGTGGTTCGGGGGGTGCACTACACAGCCGCACCCCCCGGCGCCGAGAAGTACGTCTACTGCGCGCACGGCGCCCTGCTCGACATCGTGGTGGACATCCGGGTGGGGTCGCCCACGTACGGCCAGTGGGACGCGGTGCGGCTCACCGGCGACCGGATGGACGCGCTGTACCTGCCGGTCGGTGTCGGCCACGCCTTCGTCGCGCTGACCGACGACGCCGTCATGCAGTACCTGCTCTCGCGGGAGTACGAGCCCGCTGACGAGCGCGCCGTCTCCGTCCTCGATCCACGGCTGGGTCTGCCGGTGGGAAACCCCGCCGGGCACGATCTGTCCGAGCGCGACCGCGCCGCGCCGACCCTGGAGCAGGCAAGGGAGGCGGGGTTGCTGCCGGACTACGCCCGCTGCCGGGCGATCGAGGTGCGCAATCTGCGAGATGCCCCGGCCAGGGCGGCTGGTGGACGGTAGGCGGGCACATGACGACCCGACCGAAAGGGCACCGATGCGCGTTCTGTTCGCCACCTATGCGGAAACCACCCATTACTACAACATGGTCCCGCTGGCCTGGGCCCTGCGCACCGCCGGCCACGAGGTCCGGGTCGCCACCCAACCGGCCCTCATGGACGCGGTCGTGCAGTCCGGCCTGACCGCCGTGCAGGTCGGGGAGGACCACGACTTCATGTCGGTCATCGCGGCCAAGGCCGACGACCCGACCTGGGGCGAGCGGATCACCACGGCGCTGCGGACCGGCGGCGCCGACATGGACTATCCGGCCCTGCTGGCGTTCTTCGACGAGGCCGTGGAGACCTCGGCCAAGGTGTTCAACGACCCGATGGTCGACGCCCTCGTGGCGTACGCGCGGGAGTGGCAGCCGGATCTGATCATCTGGGAGAACTTCACCCTTGCCGGCGCCATCGCGGCCCGGGTCACCGGCGCCGCGCACGCCCGCCTGCTCTGGGGGGCCGACGCGCAGACCCGCATCTACAACCGGTTCCAGGCGTTGCTCGCCGAGCAGCCCGAGGATCAGCGGCGCGACCCGATGCAGGACTGGGCCGCCGCGCACCTGGAGCGGTTCGGCGTCACCTACGACGCCGACGTGCTGACCGGGCAGTACACCCTGGACCAGGCGCCGGAGAGCATGCGGCTGGACGTCGGGCTGCGAGTCGTGCCGTTCCGGTATGTGCCGTACAACGGTCCGGCCCGGGTCCCCGGCTGGCTGCGCGAGCGCCCGGAGCGCCCGAGGGTCTGCGTGACCGCCGGCATCTCGATGCGTTACATGCTGGGCTACGACCCGATCCCGGTCTCGACGCTGAAGCTCTTCGCCGACGCCGACGTCGAGGTGGTCGCGACGCTGGCCGTCGACGAGAGCGAACTGGCCGACGTGCCGCCCAACGTCCGGGTGGTGAACTTCGTGCCGATGCACGCGCTGCTGCCCAGCTGCGCGGCCGTCGTGCACATCGGCAGCGCCGGCGTGGTGTCGACGGCGATGGCGTACGGCGTGCCGCAGTTGACTCTCGTCCCCGACCTGTGGGACGCCGTCGTGCGCGCCGACATGTTGCGCGAGCAGGGCGCCGGCCTGGATCTGACGCTCGACCGGGCGACGCCCGAGGCGATCCGCGACAACGTCCTGCGGCTGGTGCACGAGCCGGAGTTCCGGGCGGCCGCGGACCGGATCCGGGGCGAGATGCTCGCCGAGCCGGCACCGAGCGAGATCGTGCCGGTTCTCGAGAAGATCGCCGCCCAGCGGTGACCCGGGGGTTCCGGCCGGCGCACGTCCGGCCGGAACCGAACCGGAACCCCGGCACGGAAGGCTGACCACTGCTGCGGGAAGCCGGCGAGCCGGGGAGAGGTGACGCCAGGATGAGCGAGAACCATCTGCGGTTGGTGATCGTCATTGCCAGCATCCGCCGAGGCCGGTTCGGTCCGGTCCCGGCGCGCTGGCTGTGCGACGAGACCAACCGTGGTGGGCGCATCGAGGCGGACGTGATCGACCTCGCCGAGGCCCGCCTGCCCGAGGTCGCCGGCGACCCGGCTCCGCCCGCCGTTCGCGACCTCGCACCATGGCTGGCCGCCGCGGACGCGTTCGTCGTCGTCACGCCGGAGTACAACGGCAGCTTCCCCGGGTCGTTGAAGACGGCCATCGACTGGTTCCGCGACGAATGGCGGCGCAAGCCCGTTGGCTTTGTCTGCTACGGCGGTCCGGCTGCGGGGCTGCGGGCGGTGGACCATCTGCGCCAGGTGTTCACCGACCTGGACGCGATGACGGTGCGCGACCCGGTGACCATCCCTCACCACCGGTCCGCCTTCGATCTCGCCGGCCGGCCGGTCGATCCCGGTCTGACGGTCGCGGCTGGTCGCATGCTCGAACAGCTCATCTGGTGGGCCGACACGTTGCGGCGCGGACGCGTGGCGCCGACCGACACCCGACTCGGGAAACTTCAGGAAGGAATTCGATGACAACCGAAGGCACCACTGCGGCCGTGCCGCGGGCGGGCCGCCGGGAATGGATCGGGTTGGCTGTGCTCTGCCTGCCCACCCTGCTGGCCTCGGTGGACCTCACGGTCCTGTATCTCGCACTACCGCATCTCAGCGCCGACCTCGGCGCCACCACGACCCAGCAGTTGTGGATCGTGGACATCTTCGGGTTCCTCACCTCCGGCCTGCTGGTCACCATGGGCACGCTCGGTGACCGTTTCGGCAACCGCAGGATGCTGTTGATCAGCTCCGCCGCGTTCGCCGCGGCGTCGCTGCTGGCGGCGTACGCCACGACGCCGGAGATGCTCATCGGCGCCCGCGCCCTGCTCGGCGTGGCCGGCGCGGCAGGAATGCCCGCCGCCCTGGCCCTGATCACACACATGTTCCGGGACCCGGCGCAGCGCGGCATGGCGATCGCGTCGTGGATGAGCTGCTTCATGGGCGGTCTGATGCTCGGGCCCCTGGTCGGCGGCATCATGCTCGAGTACTTCTGGTGGGGCTCGGCGTTCCTGCTCGCGGTCCCGATCATGGTCCTCGTCCTGGTGGTGGCGCCGGTGCTGTTGCCGGAGCGCCGCAACCCGGGCGCTGGCAAGCTCGACCTGCTCAGTGTCGCCATGTCCCTGGTCGCGATGATCTCGCTGGTGTACGGGCTGAAGAAGCTCGCCCAGGACGGCTTCACGGCACCGGCGCTGCTCGCCATGGTGTTCGGCGTTCTGGTCGGCATCCTCTTCGTGCGGCGGCAGCGGAGCCTCACCGACCCGCTGCTCGACCTGCGCCTGTTCGGCATAGCGACGCTGCGCGCCGCGCTCATCCTCGGCCTGCTGGTCAGCGCGCTCAACGGCGGCGCGTCTCTGCTGGTGACCCAGTTCCTCCAGGTGATCGAGGGGCTGTCACCGCTGCGGGCGGGCCTGTGGCTGCTGCCGCCGTCCCTGGCAATGATCATCGCGTTGTTCCTGGCGCCGGGCCTCACCGCCAAGCTGAAGGCGGGCCGGGTGATCGCGCTCGGGCTCGGCATCGGGGTGGTGGGCTATCTGATCCTGGCCCAGGTGGAGAGCGTGGACGGTCTCGGGCTGCTCGTCGCGGGCTTCGCGGTGCTGCTGTTCGGTATGGGCCTGCCCTCGTCGCTGGGCACCATGCTGGTGATGGGCGCCGCGCCGCCGGACAGGATCGGCTCCGCGTCGTCGTTGCAGCAGACCAGCAACGAGTTCGGCATCTCGATCGGCATCGCCACGCTCGGCAGCATCGGCATGGCGACCTACCGCAGCGAGTTGGCGGACACGGTGCCCGACACGGTGCCGCCGGACGTGGTGGAGGCCGCCCGCGAGGGCATCGCCCCCGCCAGTGTGCTGTCCGCGCAGTTCCCCGACCTGCTGGCGCCGGCGCGGGCCGCGTTCACCGTCGGTCTGAACAACGTCGCCTGGGTCAGCGCGGCGCTGATGATCGGCCTGGCCATCTTCGCGTACTTCGCACTGCGGCACACCGAGCTGAGCGAGATGACGCCGCCGACCGACATACCGCCGCTTGCCGAGCAGGCTACGGCCGCGGACGCCGCCGGCGTCGAGGTACAAAGACACCCACCGCACGCAGTAGTATATAAATAAACCCTATAAGAAACTAACCTATCCAGCCTACCAC
>NZ_JBEZEH010000199.1:0-13436 GCF_040648775.1 Micromonospora sp. NPDC049089 | reverse complement strand
TGTTCAGCTCCGTGGGCGAAAGAGGTCAGTATCGCGGCCGGTCCTCCCCCGTCGTGTTCCACCCGAAGGCAGGAGTGGGCGTACTTGGTGAGCCGCATCGTGACTCCTCGATTATCGAATCGTGACGTCCTCAGCGCAGTCTGCCGGAACCAGCCGGTGTGCGCGTCGCGTCCGAGCTATCGCCACACCGGCTGACGACGATGGGAGCGGGGATGGACGGACAGATGGGACGACGCCGCAGTGCGCTGCTGGCGGCGACGACACTGGCGGCGGCCCTGGCGCTGACGGGGTGCGGTGCCGGCGACAGCGGGGCGCAGGACAGCGCGGGCACGGCGGCCGAGGCGCCAGCCGCCAACGGCGGTGAGGTGAACCGGGACGCCGCCGCGGGCGCACCGGAGGGGGCCGGCGCGGGCGCACCCGACCTACGGGTCGACCAGCGGGCGATCATCTACACCGGAAAGATGCGGGTGCAGGTGGACGATGTGGACTCTGCCGCCCGCGAGGCCACCGCCGCGGCCGGTCGGGCCGGCGGCTTCGTCGGCGGCGACCAGCGGCACAGCGCCGACGCCGACGCGGTGGCGGAGTTGGAGTTGCGGGTGCCGGCGGCGAAGTTCACCGGCGTGGTGGAGGAGATCGCGAAGCTCGGTCGGCAGCAGAGCCGGGAGATCAACACTCAGGACGTCACCGAGGAGACGGTCGACCTGGAGGCCCGGATCACCAGTCAGCGGGCCCGGGTGGAGAGCGCCCGCCGGTTGCTGTCCCGGGCCACCTCGATCACCGACCTGGTGTCGCTGGAGAACGAGTTGGGTCGACGGGAGGCCGACCTGGCCTCGCTGGAAGCCAAGAAGCGACGCCTGGCCGACCTGACCGCCCTCTCCACGATCACCGTGTCGCTGGCCGGGCCGGCGGCGAAGGACACCGAGGAGAAGGCCGAGACCGGCTTCCTGGTCGGACTCAAGGGCGGCTGGAAGGCGTTCGTCGTCTCGATGACCGTCCTGCTCACGGTGCTGGGCGCACTGCTGCCGTGGCTGGTGGCGCTGGGCGTACCGCTGGTGGCGCTGCTGGTGGTGCTGCGCCGACGGCGCAAGCCCTCGGCTCCGGTCGCGCCGGTCAGCGCGCCGCCGCCAGTGCCCGCAACGCGGTCTGCACCATGACGCGGACGCCGACCGCGATGGACCGCTCGTCCACGTCGAAGCTCGCCCGGTGCAGGTCGACGTTGGGGCCGGCGCGACCCACGCCGAGCCGGGCGAGGGCACCGGGGACGTACTCCAGGTACCAGGAGAAGTCCTCGCCGCCCATGCTCTGCGGTGTCTCGGCGATCCCGTCCGGACCGAGGGCGGCGGCGGTGGCGGCGGTCAGCACCTGGATGGCGCGGGCGTCGTTGCACACCGGCGGCCGGCCGCGCAGGTATTCCAGGTCGACAGTGGCACCGGTCGGCGCGATCACGTCCCGCACCACCTGAGCGACGATCTTGGGAGCCTTCTCCCAGGTGTCGCGATCCATCACCCGGAGGGTGCCGGACGCGCTCGCCTCGGACGGGATGACGTTGTAGCGGGTGCCGGCCGAGGCGTGGCCGAAGACCAGCAGCAGGCCGCTGTTGGCCGGCACCCGGCGACTGACCAGGGCCGGCACCTCGGTGATCAGCCGACCGAGCGCGTCGACCATGTCGACGGTCAGGTGCGGGCGGGCGGTGTGCCCGCCCGGGCCGGAGAGTCGGACGGTCACGTTGTCGGCGGCCGCGGTGATCGGGCCGACCCGCAGGCCGACCTGGCCCACCGGCAGGTTCGGGTCGCAGTGCAGCGCGAAGATCTGCACCACGTCGTCCAGGCCGCCGGCCTCGATGACCTCCAGCGAACCGCAGGGCAGGATCTCCTCGGCCGGCTGGAAGATGAGCCGGACCCGACCGTCCAGCTCACCGAGGTCGGCGAGTTGGGCCAGCAGCATGCCGACGCCGAGCAGGACCGAGGTGTGCACGTCGTGCCCGCAGGCGTGGCAGACGCCCTCCACTGTCGACCGGTACGGGACGTCCTTGGGGTCGTCCAGCGGCAGCGCGTCGATGTCGGCGCGCAGTGCCACGACTGGGCCGTCCGGCCTGCCGTTGACGTCGCAGATCACGCCGTTGCCCTTGGGCAGCAGGCGCGGGCTCAGCCCGGCCAGCGACAGCTCCCGGGCGATCAGCGCGGCCGTCTCGAACTCGTTGCCGGAAAGCTCAGGGTGCGAGTGGAGGTGACGGCGCGTAGCGATCAGCCCCGGTACCCGGAGCGCGAGAAGATGGTCCAGCTCGCGGGGCAGGGGCTCGGATCCCGGTGGCGTCTCCGGCCAGGACGACGCCAGCTGGCCACTCGTGGGCAGCGTCAACGCACTCGTCACGTCGAATTCTCGATCACTAGGAATGGATGGATCATCGGGGACAGCAGACAGCCTAGACCTCCGACGGTGACGCTGCGCAACCTCGTTACGGTAATGATCGGACCGCGCAGAGTCACGTATGCCCTGCTGGGGCCGCTCGTCAAGGTGGGGGACAGCAGGTAGATCACGGTCGAATGCCGTCATCAGCCCCTCACCTCCTACAACGCGTAACCGATCGCTGCGGTCCCGAATCCCGGTCGACAGCCGGAGACCCGTTGCCAAATTGTCGCATTAGTCGGGGTGATGAACTGACACTCCGACAATTAGCCGACCACACAGCGCAACGAGCCGGATAAGGACGCTCACACGCACCCACCCGCCGTGGGCGCACAGGGTGTGCGTCCCGGCTCAATCGACCGGATACCCGCTGAGAGCGCCGGACACACCGGCACCCCCGAAGGCCGCAGTCGCGGCTGGACGCTCAGAATCGGTCAGTGGGGCGGTACAACCCCCACACCTCACGCAACGTCCCGCAGACCTCACCCACCGTCGCGCGGGCCCGCAGTGCCTCCTTCATCGGGTACAACACGTTCTCCGTACCCTCGGCGGCGGCCCGAAGATCGGCGAGCGCCCGTGCCACCGCGTCGGCGTCCCGCTCGGAACGCAACCGGGCCAGCCGGTCGGCCTGGGCCGCCTCGATCGTCGGGTCGACCCGCAGCGGCTCGTACGGCTCCTCCTCGTCCACCGTGAACCGGTTGAGCCCGACCACCACCCGCTCCCCCGAGTCGATCTCCTGGGCGATCCGGTACGCGGACTGCTCGATCTCCCGCTTCTGGAACCCGGCCTCGATCGCGTCCACCGCCGAGCCGTGGTCGGCCACCCGCTCCATCAACTCGACGGCGGCGGCCTCGATCTCGGCGGTCATCGCCTCCACCACGTACGACCCGGCGAACGGGTCGACGGTGGAGGTCAGGTCCGTCTCATAGGCCAGCACCTGCTGGGTACGCAGCGCGAGCCGGGCCGCCTTCTCGGTGGGCAGCGCGATCGCCTCGTCGAAGCTGTTGGTGTGCAGCGACTGGGTGCCACCGAGCACGGCGCCCAGACCCTGCACCGCCACCCGAACCAGGTTCACCTCCGGCTGCTGGGCGGTGAGCTGCACGCCCGCGGTCTGGGTGTGGAACCGCAGCATCATCGACTTCGGATCCTTGGCGCCGAAGTCGTCACGCATCAGCCGAGCCCAGATCCGCCGGGCGGCGCGGAACTTCGCCACCTCCTCCAGCAGCGTGGTGCGGGCCACGAAGAAGAACGACAGCCGGGGCGCGAAGTCGTCGACGGCGAGCCCGGCGGCCAGCGCCGCCCGCACGTACTCCACCCCGTTGGCCAGCGTGAACGCGATCTCCTGCGCGGGCGTCGCGCCGGCCTCCGCCATGTGGTAGCCCGAGATGGAGATGGTGTTCCACTTCGGCACCTCGCTGCGGCAGTACGCGAACGTGTCGGCCACCAGGCGCAGCGACGGCTTCGGCGGGAAGATGTACGTCCCCCGGGCGATGTACTCCTTGAGGATGTCGTTCTGGATGGTGCCGTTGAGCGCCGTGCCCGGCACCCCGTTCTCCTCGGCGACGAGCTGGTAGAGCAGCAGCAGCACCGAACCGGGCGCGTTGATGGTCATCGAGGTGGACACCTTGTCCAGTGGAATGTCGGCGAAGAGCAGCCGCATGTCCTCGATGGAGTCGATCGCGACACCCACCTTGCCGACCTCGCCGTGCGCGATCGGCTCGTCCGAGTCGTAGCCCATCTGGGTCGGCAGGTCGAACGCTACCGAGAGGCCCATCGTGCCGGCCCGCAACAACTGGTGGTACCGCGCGTTGGACTCGGTGGCGGTGCCGAAGCCGGCGTACTGGCGCATCGTCCACGGGCGGGAGGTGTACATGGTGGGGTAGACACCCCGGGTGTACGGAAACTCGCCCGGGCTGCCGAGCCGGGAGTCCAGTTCTTCCGGAAGGTCGGCCTCCGTGTAGACGCCGTTGATCGGAAAACCGGACTCACTTGACCGCCGTTGGTTCATCCCCGGATGGTAGGACGCCTGGCCACGTCGTCGGGTGAGGGATACCGCACAGTGCGTCCCGAGCTGTCGACAGCAGGTGAACGACAGGGCACGTTCTGTCGACTTCGACAAACGTCCGCCGCGTCGGCTTTCGCATCCGGCGTCGGAACCAGCAAGATAGGGGGGTTGTGTCCCAGCCCCCCTCGATTTCCCCCGGTGGCTTTTCTGTGACTCAGATCCCGACGTGGAGCGGCGGACCAGTCAGTCCCGCCAACGGACGAGCGGCGCCCGGCACCACCATTGGTGACCGGTACTCGCTGCGGTCCTCGGTGGGCAACGGCGGCATGGGCACGGTGTGGCGCGCCACAGACACCCTGCTGCGCCGTGACGTGGCGGTGAAGGAGGTCGTCCTGCCCCCGGGGCTGGCCCCCAGCGACCGCGACGCGATGTACGAACGCACCCTGCGCGAGGCCCGCGCCGCCGCCGCCATCCAGCACCCCGCCGTGGTGCAGGTGTACGACGTGGTCACCGAGGCGGGCCGGCCGTGGATCGTGATGGAGCTGCTGGACGCCCGCAGCCTCGCCGACATGGTGATCGAGGACGGGCCGGTCGCCCCGCGGGCCGTCGCCAAGATCGGCATTGCGCTGCTCGGCGCGTTGGAGGTCGCGCACGCGATCGGCGTGCTGCACCGCGACGTCAAACCCGCCAACGTGCTGATCTGCACCGACGGGCGCTGCGTGCTGACCGACTTCGGGGTCGCCCGGATGCCCACCGACGTGCAGCTCACCACCCCGGGCATGGTGCTCGGCTCACCGCACTTCATCTCGCCCGAGCGGGCCATGGGCCAGGAGTTCGGGCCGCCGAGTGACCTCTTCTCACTGGGTGTGACGCTCTACACAGCTGTCGAGGGGCGCCCCCCGTTCGACAAGGGCGACCCGATCGAGACCATGCACGCCGTGGTGGAGGACCCGCCCGCCCCACCGCAGCGCAGCGGCCCGCTGACCCGAGTGCTGATGGGTCTGCTCGAGAAGGACCCGGCACGCCGACTCGACGTGCACACCTCCCGGGCCATGCTGCGCGAGCTGCTCGCCGGCCCGCTGGGCAGCACGGCGACGGCTGTGCACTCGGTCACCGACCCGTACGCCGTGGTGCCGGTGCAGCAGCGCCCCATCCCCGTCCTCCCGCCGCCCCAGCCGGAGCCGAAGCCGGACAGCCAGATCGGCGGCAAGGCGATGCTGGCCCCGGGCGAGTCCCTGACCGACCGGCTGGCCTCGCTGCGCCGGGGCGAGCGCCCGCAGGCGGCAGCTCGTCCGGCCGGCACCACCGGGGGTCTCGACGAGACCAGCGCCGACGCGTTGGCCGGCCCGCTGCACACGCCGACCGGCGCGATGCCGACGACGGGCCGACCGGCGGCCGGGCGCACCTACGGCGGCAACGCGGACGCCACCCAGCGGGTGGACGCCGGCGGGCACCCCGACGCCACCCAGCGGGTCAGCTACGGCAGCCCGGCCGATGCCACCCAGCAGGTCGGGTACGGCGGGGCAGCACCGGAGGCCACCCAGCGCGTCGGCGGCACCTACGGCGGCGGCAACCAGTGGTCGGTGCCGGGCACCGGCCAACCCTGGGCGACCACGCCCGCCGCTTCGGGCGGCAGCGCGCTGGACAAGGCTCGGGCCACCGGTGGTCAGCTCGTCACCACGGTCAAGGGCTGGCCGCGCAAGGTGCAGCTCGCCGCGGCCGGCGGCCTGGTCGTCGTGCTGCTGCTCACCGCGGTGGCGCTCTCCGGCGGCGACGACGCCCCGCCGAGCACCCCGACCGCGCAGCCCACCACGTCCGCCCCGGCGGCCCCCACCGTCGAGATGCAGGAGCACACGGCCCGCGGAATCCAGGTCATGGTGCCGAAGGGCTGGAAGAAGTCCACCGGCGGCTCGTACACCGACTACATCGACCCGGCCGACAGCGGCCGTAAGGTCCGCATCATCACCGAGAAGTGGACCAGCAGCTCCGTCCGGTGGGCCGAGACGGCCGAGAACGGCCTCAAGACCCGCAGCACCTCCTGCGTCAAGCCGTACAACCAGATTTCCTCCACCGAGACCGAACTGGCCAGCAAGCCGGCAGCCGAATTCGAGTACACCTGCGGCGCGGGTGACGCGATGCGGCACGGTGTCTGGCGAGGCGTCGCCCAGGACGGCAAGGCGTACTCGTTCTACCTCACCTCCACGGACGCCAAGTTCGCGGAGAGCAAGGCGATCTTCGACGAGATGGCACGGACGTTCCAGCTCACCGGGAACGGCTGAGCCGGAGGGAACCCACAGGGATGATCCGTCGCCGTGCTATCAAGGGGCATGGCGGCGGACAGCACTGACATCGACGACATTCGCGAGCAAGCCCGGCGTTGGCTGGCCGACGACCCCGACCCGGCCAGCCGAGACGAGCTGACGGCGGTGCTCGACGGTCTCCCGGCGAGCGGCCCGGAGCTGGCCGACCGGTTCGCCGGCCCGCTGACCTTCGGCACGGCGGGCCTGCGCGGCCCGCTGCGCGCCGGCCCGAACGGGATGAACCTCGCCGTTGTCACCCAGGCCGCTGCCGGCCTGGTCACCTGGCTCGCGGCCCAGGGTGGCACCGGTCCCCTGGTGATCGGGTACGACGCCCGGCACGGCTCCCGGCAGTTCGCCGAGCGCACGGCCCAGGTGGCGACCGGCGCTGGCCGCCCGGCGCTGTTGCTGCCCCGACCGCTGCCCACCCCGGTGCTGGCGTACGCCGTGCGGCACCTCGGCGGTGTCGCCGGCGTAATGGTCACGGCCAGCCACAACCCGCCGCAGGACAACGGCTACAAGGTCTACCTCGGCGCGGAGCTGGGCGGCGAGTTGGGCGCCGGCGCGCAGATCGTGCCACCCGCCGACGCCGGTATCGAGGCCGCCATCCGATCGGTCGGGCCGCTGGCCCAGGTGCCGTTGGGCGAGCCCGGTCAGGTGCTCGGCGACGACCTGGTCGCCTCGTACGTCGAACGGGCCACCGCGGTGATCGACCCGGACGGGCCACGGGACCTGACCGTGGCGTACACCCCCCTGCACGGGGTGGGCGCGGCGGTGCTCACCGCCGCCTTCGCCAGCGCTGGTTTCCCGACCCCCGGGGTGGTGCCCGACCAGGCCGAGCCGGACCCGGCGTTCCCCACCGTGTCGTTCCCCAACCCGGAGGAGCCGGGTGCGGTGGACCGGCTGATCGCACTGGCCGACTCCACCGGCGCGGACCTCGCCATCGCCAACGACCCGGACGCCGACCGTTGCGCGGTGGTCGTCCGGGACCGCGACGGCTGGCGGATGCTGCGGGGCGACGAGGTGGGCGTCCTGCTCGCCGATCACCTGATGCGCCGAGGGGTGACCGGGCTCTACGCCACCACCATCGTGTCGTCGTCACTGCTGCGGGCGATGTGCGCGGCGCGGGGCCTGCCCTACGACGAGACGCTGACCGGCTTCAAGTGGATCGTGCGGGCCGGCGGAGGAAGTGCGCCGCTGGTCTTCGGCTACGAGGAGGCACTCGGCTACTGCGTCGCCCCGGAACACGTCCGGGACAAGGACGGCATCACCGCCGCGCTGACAGTGGCCGAGTTGGCCGCCGGACTGAAGACGCAGGGTCGCACGCTGACCGACCGGCTGGACGAGCTGGCTGCCGAGTTCGGCGTACACCACACGGACCAGCTTTCCGCCCGGGTGGACGACCTGCGGGTCATCGCCGACGCGATGGCCCGGATCCGGGCGGCCACCCCGGCCACCCTGCTCGGGCAGCCGGTGGACAGCGTCCGGGACCTGCTTCCCGAGTCGGACGTGGTGATCCTGCGGACCGCAGCGGCCCGGGTGGTGATCCGCCCGTCCGGGACCGAGCCGAAGCTCAAGGCGTACCTCGAGGTGGTGGAGCCGGTCACGGATGGTGACGTTCCGGCGGCCCGCAGCCGGGCGGCGCAGGCGGTCGTCGGGCTGCGAGCCGAGGTCGGCGCCGCTCTCGGCATCTGACGCCGCGAACGACCCATCCGCTCGGCACGTTCCCTTTGCTCTGCACCCGCGGATGCGCCACGTGCCATCGGGGAGCCGACATGCGGCGGACGCCGAGCGGCGGCCACCGCATGGCGCATGGTGCATCCGCGGGTGCAGAGCAAAGGACGGCAGGGGCGTGCTGGCTTCGACGATCAGGCGCGCTTGCCGAGGGCCTGGTCGACGGCCTTGATCAGGCGCGCTTGCCGAGGGCCTGGTCGACGGCCTTGGCCAGGGCGGCGACGACCAGGCCGACCGACGGGCGGACCACCGAGTTGTCGGTGCTCACCTCGCCGGAGAACCCGGCGCCGGTGGCGATCTCCGTCAGCCGGCGGCGGGCGTCGGCGGCGGCCTCGCCGCTCAGCCCGAGCGCGGACTCCATCCGGAGCACCACCACCAGGGTGGCCAGCGCGGCGGTCCGCTCGTCCGGGGCCGCCGCGCCGGTCAGCGCCTCGGCCAGCCGCTGCCGGGTCTCCGCCTCGACGGAGGTGTCCACGACCGGGTAACGGTGCACGTGGATGAAGCCCAACTCGGTCTCGTCGACGTCCCGGACGACGCCCTGCCGGCACAGGTCGGCGAGGATCCGGTCGCGCAGGCCGTGCCGCAAACGCTGCACCCAGGACGCCGGGCTGTGCGGGGTGTCGGCGGCGATCCGGCCGAGGACGTCGTCGCTGAACGGCTCGCCGGTGGGCGTCGGGTCGATCACCGTCAGGGACCCGTCGGCGTACGCGATCCGGCCGGTCAGGGCCAGCTCGACCAGCACCGCGGCGGCCATGCCCAGGTCCAGGCTGATCCGTGGCATCGTCGCCTTGCCGGTCGTGTCGTCGTAGGCGAGGAGCAGCAACTCCTCGGCGAGCGCAACACCAGTCATGGCCGGAGACGGTAGCGGGTCCGCGCACCCCGTGCACGGACCCCGCCGGACCCGGCACCGACCGGGTCTCCCGTCAGAAGCGGGGCATGCCACCGAACTGGCGGTCGCCGGCGTCGCCGAGGCCGGGGACGATGAACATGTGGTCGTTGAGCCCCTCGTCGATCGAGGCCGTGACCAGGCGCAACGGCAGGCCGGAGCGCTCCAGCCGGTCGATGCCGACCGGGGCGGCGAGCACACAGAGCACTGTGATGTCAGTGCAGCCGCGGTCGGCCAGCAGCTGGCAGCAGTGCTCCAGCGAACCGCCGGTGGCCAGCATCGGGTCGAGCACCAGCACCGGCAGCCCGGCCAGGTCGCGTGGCAGCGACTCCATGTACGCGCGGGGCTCGTAGGTCGCCTCGTCGCGGGCCAGGCCCACGAAACCCATCGAGGACTCGGGCAGCAGACCCAGCGCGGCGTCCGCCATGCCCAGCCCGGCGCGCAGCACCGGGACCAGCAGCGGGGGGTTGGCCAGCCGGGTGCCCTCGGTGCCGGTGACCGGCGTCTGCACCGGGTACCGCTCGACGGGGAAGGAGCGCGCCGCCTCGTACACCAGCATGGTGGTCAGTTCGTGCAGCGCCGCCCGGAACGTCGAGGAATCGGTGCGCGCGTCCCGCATGGCGGTCAACCGTGACTGGGCCAGCGGGTGGTCAATGACGTGTACGTCCACGATCGCTCAACCTACCGGTCCGTGCCGCGCGACGGTGCGGGTGCGGTCGGACCAGGGACGCCGCTCACGTCGGAACCTCACCGAGCGGTCGTGAGCAAGATCACTCGGCGGTCTCGTGCGTAGACTTCTCGGCATGACGGCGACAACGACGTCGGCCCGGTCGGAGCTCTCCGAGCTGGGACGATCCGAGACCGCTCTGCGGACCTTCCTGCACGGCCTGCCCGGCGTGGACCAGGTCGGCGCGGAGCAGCGGGCGGCACAGCTCGGCACCCGCTCCATCAAGACCACCGCCAAGGCCCAGGCGATCGACCTGGCGATCCGGATGGTCGACCTGACCACCCTGGAGGGGGCGGACACCCCGGGCAAGGTTCGCGCGCTCGCCGCGAAGGCCCTGCGTCCGGACCCGGCCGACCCGTCATGCCCGCACGTCGGCGCGGTCTGCGTCTACCCGGCGATGGTCCCCCACGTGGCCGAGGTGCTGCGCGGGAGCAACGTGCACCTGGCCAGCGTGGCGACCGCGTTCCCCTCGGGTCAGGCGCCGTTGGAGATCAAGCTGGCCGACACCCGGGCCGCCGTCGCGGCCGGTGCCGACGAGATCGACATGGTGATCAACCGGGGTGCGTTCCTGGCCGGGCGGTACAAGGAGGTCTACGACGAGATCGTGGCCACCAAGGAAGCCTCCGGGGACGCCCATCTCAAGGTGATCCTGGAGACCGGCGAGCTGGCCACCTACGACAACGTCCGGCGGGCCTCCTGGCTGGCCATGCTGGCCGGCGGCGACTTCATCAAGACCTCCACCGGCAAGGTCCCGATCGCGGCGACGATGCCGGTGAGCCTGGTGATGCTGGAAGCGGTGCGCGACTTCCGCGAAGCGACCGGGCGGCAGGTGGGCGTGAAGCCCGCCGGTGGCATCAAGACCACCAAGGACGCGATCAAGTACCTGGTGATGGTCAACGAGACCGTCGGCCCAGACTGGCTCGACCCGGACTGGTTCCGCTTCGGCGCGTCCAGCCTGCTCAACGACCTGCTGATGCAGCGCACCAAGCTGACGACCGGCGTCTACTCCGGTCCCGACTACTTCACCCTGGACTGATAGCCGATGTTCGAATACGCCCCCGCCCCCGAATCCCGCTCGGTGGTGGACCTCAAACCCTCGTACGGGCTGTTCATCGACGGCGCGTTCGTCGACCCGACCGACGGTGGCAGCTTCAAGTCGATCAACCCCGCCTCCGAGGAGGTGCTGGCCGAGATCGCCGAGGCCGGCGCCCAGGACGTGGAACGCGCGGTGCGCGCCGCCCGCAAGGCGTACGACAAGGTCTGGGGCCCGATGCCGGGCCGAGACCGGGCGAAGTACCTGTACCGGATCGCCCGGCTCATCCAGGAGCGCTCCCGCGAGCTGGCCGTCCTGGAGTCGCTGGACAACGGCAAGCCGATCCGCGAGTCCCGTGACGTCGACCTGCCACTGGTCGCCGCGCACTTCTTCTACTACGCGGGCTGGGCCGACAAGCTTCCGCACGCCGGTTTCGGTGCCAACCCGCGCCCCATCGGCGTGGCCGCGCAGGTCATCCCGTGGAACTTCCCGCTGCTCATGCTGGCCTGGAAGATCGCCCCGGCACTGGCCGCAGGCAACACGGTGGTGCTGAAGCCGGCCGAGACCACCCCACTGACCGCGCTGCTCTTCGCCGAGATCTGCCAGCAGGCCGAGCTGCCGGCCGGTGTGGTCAACATCCTCACCGGCGCTGGCGACACCGGCCGCGCGCTCGTCGAGCACCCCGGCGTGGAAAAGGTCGCCTTCACCGGCTCCACCGACGTGGGCCGGGCCATCGCCCGTTCCGTCGCCGGCACCAGCAAGAAGCTCACCCTGGAGCTGGGCGGCAAGGCCGCCAACATCGTCTTCGACGACGCACCCATCGACCAGGCCGTCGAGGGCATCGTCAACGGCATCTTCTTCAACCAGGGGCACGTCTGCTGCGCAGGCTCGCGACTGCTGGTCCAGGAGAACGTGGCCGACCGGGTACTGGACTCGCTGAAGCGACGGATGGCTCAGCTCCGGGTCGGTGACCCACTGGACAAGAACACCGACGTCGGCGCGATCAACTCGGCCGCCCAGCTGGACCGGATCCGTGAGCTGTCCGACGCCGGCTCGGCCGAGGGCGCCGAGCGCTGGTCGCCGCCGTGCGACCTGCCCGACCGGGGCTTCTGGTTCGCGCCGACCATCTTCACCGGCGTCACCCAGGCACACCGGATCGCCCGCGAGGAGATCTTCGGCCCGGTGCTGTCGGTGCTGACCTTCCGCACCCCGGCCGAGGCCGTGGAGAAGGCCAACAACACGCCGTACGGGCTGTCGGCCGGGATCTGGACCGACAAGGGCTCCCGGATCCTGTGGATGGCCGACCGGCTGCGCGCCGGCGTGGTCTGGGCCAACACCTTCAACAAGTTCGACCCCACCTCGCCGTTCGGTGGTTACAAGGAGTCGGGCTACGGTCGCGAGGGCGGCCGGCACGGGCTGGAGGGGTACCTCAATGTCTGAGCGGGTCGCGGTACGCAAGACGTACAAGCTCTTCATCGGCGGGAAGTTCCCGCGCAGCGAGTCGGGACGGTCGTATCTCGTGCAGTCCTCGAATGTGTCACTGGCCTCCCGCAAGGACGCCCGGGACGCGGTGGTCGCCGCCCGCGCCGCCGTCAAGGGCTGGGCCGGCGCGACCGCGTACAACCGGGGTCAGATCCTCTACCGGGCCGCCGAGATGCTGGAGGGCCGCCGCGAACAGTTCGTCGCCCTGGGCATCCCCGGCGACGAGGTGGACGCCGCTGTCGACCGCTGGGTCTGGTACGCCGGCTGGGCCGACAAGGTGGCCCAGGTGTACGGCGGCGCCAACCCGGTCGCCGGCCCGTACTTCAACATCTCCGCGCCCGAGCCGACCGGCGTGGTCGCGGTGGTCGCCCCGGAACGCCCGGCGCTGCTCGGCCTGGTCAGCGTCATCGCCCCGGCGATCGTCACCGGCAACACGGTGGTGGTGGCGGCATCCCCGAGCGAGCCACTGGCGGCGGTGACGCTGGCCGAGGTGCTGGCCACCTCCGACCTGCCCGGCGGTGTGGTCAACATCCTCACCGGCGCGATCACCGAGACCGCGCCGACGCTGGCCGCGCACATGGACGTCAACGCGATCGACCTGACCGGGGTCACCGATGCCGCGCTCGCCACCGACCTGGAGGTCAAGGCGGCGGACAACCTCAAGCGGGTGCTCCGGCCGGCCCCGGCCGACCACGACTGGACCGGTGACCCGGGGGTGGCGCCGATGACCGCGCTGCTGGAGACGAAGACGGTGTGGCACCCGAAGGGGGTGTGATCGTTTTTCTCGGCCTTGTGGTTTTCCGGGGGCGGTTTTCCGGGGGGGAGTCCGCCCACTCCGGGCGGTCAGGCTTGATCCCTGCGTGGGC